>CAZIHB010000450.1:0-2503 GCA_964538535.1 uncultured Hyphomicrobiales bacterium
AGCTCCTGGAAGAACTTTCCGGGCTTTTCGAGCAGCACAAGGCTGAAACTGACCCCGCCAGGAAAAAAGAAATCTACAAGCGTATAGACAGCGTCTCGGGCGTGGCCGCAAAGTATGCCCTGGCAAACGAGTACGACAAGATACTCACCCAGATGGGTGCAAGCGGCACCAACGCCTACACGAGCGAGGAGCGGACGGTGTTCCTGACGAACATACCCGCGAACGAATTTGAAAAATGGCTTCGGCTTGAATCAGAGCGTTTCAGCGATCCGCAGCTGAGGCTGTTCCACACCGAGCTGGAGACTGTTTACGAGGAATTCAACATGTATCAGGATATGGACGACGCGAAGGTGGATGAAACACTTCGCAAAACCCTCTTCCTGAAGCACCCCTACGGCACACAGCAGACAATCGGCAGGCCCGAGCACCTGAAGAACCCCTCGATGGTAAACATTCTTAAATACTTCAGGACGTATTACGTGCCCAACAACATGGCCATCTGCCTCTCGGGCGATTTCGACCCCGACCGCGCCATCAGGATGATTAACGAGTACTTCCTCACGTTCAAGCCGGGCGATGTGCCGCAATTCGTTCCGCCGGTGGAAGCACCGATCGAGAAGCACGTTGAGCGCACCGTGATGGGCCCCGATGCTGAGAGCATACGCGTAGGGTTCAGGATAGGCGGAATAAAATCGGATGATTACCTGAACGCGATAATGATAGATATGATACTCAACAACAGCGTCGCGGGCATCATGGATCTCGACCTCGTGCAGAAGCAGAAAGTGCTTTCGGCCGGCACGAGCGTTGAATTCATGAAGGACTACGGCATTTTCAACCTCTACGGCCAGCCGCGCGAGGGCCAGTCGCTCGAGGAGCTGAAGAACCTGCTCATGGGCGAGATCGAAAAAATCAAGAAGGGCGAATTCGATGATTGGCTGGTGGAAGCAGTCGTAAATAATTTCAAGCTCAATCGAATGCGTTCTTTCGAAAATACTTCGATTGCCCACACCTTCGTTGACCTTTTTGCCAACGGGAGGGAGTGGAGCGATTATTTGAAGCAGATCGACAAGATGAAAACGATCACCAAGGCACAGCTCGTCAATTTCGCAAGGGCGGCCTTCAAGGAGAATTACGCTGTCATATACAAGCGCACCGGCAAGGACACCACTGTCGTGAAAGTGGAAAAACCGCAGATTACACCGGTGGACATGAACCGCTCTGCCCAGAGCGAGTTCTACAACGACATCACGGGCATGAAGGTAGAGAGGCTCAACCCCGAATTTGTGGATTTCGAAAAATCCATAAGAAAAATCAGAACAAAAAGCGGCCTGACGCTGAATTATATAAAGAATGTGACGAACGAGATCTTCCAGCTCAATTACATTCTCGATATGGGCAGCAAGAACAACAGGAAACTGCCGCTTGCCGTGAACCTGCTGAGCTATCTGGGCACGAACAAATATACTCCCGCCGCTGTCAAGCAGGAGTTCTACAAGCTTGGAATATCTCTTGGCGTCTATGCGGGCGACGAGAGGACGTACGTCTCCATCTCGGGCCTCAGCGAGAACTTCGAGAAAGGCATGGCTCTGCTCGAGCACGTGATCTCGGAATGCAAGCCTGACGAAGACATATACAAGGATTACGTGGGCAACATAATCAAAGAGCGTGCCGACAGCAAGCTCGACAAGAACAACATACTCTGGAGGGGCATGCTGAGCTTCGGCCAGTATGGCGAGCACAATCCATTCAGGAATATTATCCCCGAGAAAGAACTTCGCAGGATTGACCCGAAAGAGCTTACAAATATTATCAAGGAGCTGTTCGGGTATAAGCACTACGTGTTCTATTATGGAAACGACGAGGACAAGAAAGTGAAAGGCCTTATCGACAAATATCATAAAATAAACGCCGAGCTGGCCGAAATACCGAAGCCTGAGGAATACAAGGAGCTGAATTTTATCAAGAATAAAGTTTATTTCGTGAATTACGACATGGTCCAGGTGAACATGATCATGCTTGCCAAGGATAAGCTTTTTGATAAAGCAGTGCTGCCCCAGGCATCGCTGTTCAATGAATATTTCGGCGGCAGCATGTCGTCGATAGTGTTTCAGGAGATCAGGGAATCAAAGGCTTTGGCTTATTCAGCCTTCGGCGTTTACGCCACGCCCGCCAAGCCCGACAGGTCCAACTATATTTACGGCTTCCTCGGCACCCAGCCCGACAAGCTGCAAATCGCGACGGATGCAATGCTCGGCCTGATGAACGTGATGCCGAAGTCCGAAAAATCATTCGATGCTTCACGCGATGCAATCATGAAATCAATCGAGACGAACAGAATCATAAAAAGCGCCATATTCTGGAACTGGCTTGCCAATCACGACCTCGGGATAGATTACGACCGCAGGGCCGACACTTACAAGGAAGTTCAGACAATGGACACCGGCGGCCTTGAAAATTTCTTCAACGACCACGTGAAAGGAAAGAAATACGTGTTCCTCGT
>CAZIHB010000451.1:0-2494 GCA_964538535.1 uncultured Hyphomicrobiales bacterium
ATATAAAGGAGAATAACATTGGCACGTATTGCTGGCATCGATTTACCGAAAAATAAGCGCGGATTTGTAGGCCTGACCTATATATTCGGCATTGGCAGGACAACTGCCGAGAAAATACTTGAAGAAGCCGGGATAGACAGAACAAAGAGGGTGAACGACTGGAGCGACGATGAAGTTGCCCGCATTCGTTTAGCGGTTGATCAATACAAGACCGAAGGCTCCCTGAGAGCAGAAACCCAGATGAATATCAAGCGCTTGATGGACATTGGCTGCTATCGCGGGCTGCGCCACAGGCGCGGGCTTCCCGCACGCGGGCAGAGAACCAGAACCAACGCAAGAACGCGTAAGGGGCGCAAGAAAACGGTTGCCGGAAAGAAGAAAGCGGCAAAGAAATAACAGGAATGCAGATAATAGAATTCAAATTGCTGCCTGATAAAGAAAAAGAAATGTTGAATTATCAAATTTGGGTAAATATCCGTGGCTAAGAAGAAACAAAAGAAAAAAGTCGTAGCTGATATACACGGTAAAGCTTACATCAGGGCTACCTTTAACAACGTGCAGGTGACGATCACCGACATGTATGGCAATGCACTTTGCTGGTCATCAGCAGGCAAGAACGGTTTCAGGGGCTCAAAGAAGAATACTCCGTACGCTGCGCAAGTATCGGCAGAGAAGGCTGCAAAAGAAGCCTTCGACATGGGCCTTAGGAAAGTTGACTGCGTGGTGAAAGGTCCGGGCTCCGGTAGGGAAGCCGCCATTCGCGCGTTGACACAGGCCGGATTGGAAATTCACAGCATCGTGGATAAAACTCCGATTCCCCACAACGGCTGCCGTCCGCCCAAGAGAAGAAGAGTATAATCATATTCAAGGTTCGCGGCGCATATTTTAAAGATGTTTTAGAACTTTTAACCGGCAAAAAATACATATGAATACTCAGATGCAAATGCCCGAAAGGGTTCAGATTGAAGAGTCATCATCAGAAAACCATGGCAGGTTCATTCTCCAGCCCCTGGAACACGGCTACGGAGTGACTATCGGTAATTCTTTGAGAAGAGTGTTGCTCTCGTCAATACCCGGCTCGGCAATTATTGGAGTAAAGATTACTGATGTTTTACATGAATTCCAGACTATTACGGGCGTTATGGAGGATGCTTCGGAAATTATCCTCAACTTGAAAGAAGTGCGCCTTAAGAACCCGGATAAGAAACTTCAGAGAGTAGTGTTCCACCTGAAAGGCCCGGGCACCTGGACCGCTATGGACATACAGGAAGCCTCGCCCCAGCTCGAAGTGATGAACCCGGAGCACCATATTGCCACTTTGGCCGATGACGCGGAGTTCGACGTCGAGTTAAGGATCGGAAGAGGCAAGGGCTACGTTCCTGCCGAGGAACAGCAGATTGTGGATTATCCAATTGGAATGCTTCCAATTGATGCTATTTACACGCCTATAACTAACGTTATTTATAACGTTGAGCCCTATCGTGTCGGGCAGAAAACCGACTACGAGCGCCTTATACTCGACGTTAGGACTGACGGCACAATAAGCGCGCAGGAAGCAATTCACTCGGCAGCAAAGATATTGAATGACCATGTGAAGTTCTTTATCAATTTCGATCAGTTCCAGGAAGAACAGCAACAGCATGAAATAGTGGAAGAAGAAGTTAAAGCGGCAGAACGCAACAGGATCAAGAAGATTCTTCTCACTCCTGTGGACGAGCTTGAACTCTCCGTCCGTGCTCATAATTGCTTGAAGGCCGCTAACATAAAGACCTTGGCCGAGCTTGTTCAGCTGCAGGAGCCTGAGCTCTTGAAGTTCAGAAACTTCGGCAGAAAATCTCTGCAAGAGCTTACGGAAGTTGTCCACGTCCAGGGACTGGAGTTCGGTATGAACATCGAACAATATCTTAAAGACGATGGAAAGAATACATCGAACGAGTAAGTTTATTCGGTTTATTTTTTGATAATATTATTCTATCTATAGAGAAGTAGTTATGAGACATTTAGTTAAAGGACGTAAGCTTAAACGCACAAGCAGCCACAAGAAAGCTTTGCTTCGCAATCTGGCAACATCTTTGTTTGAGCACAAAAGGCTTATCACTACTGAAGCTAAAGCCAAGGAATTAAGGCCGGTAGCCGAAAGCCTTATAACCAAGGCAAAGCACGCTTTGGCTCGTGAAAAGCAGGGATTGCTCCCCACAGGCCAGACAATTGATATACACAACAGAAGGCAGGTGGGCCGCTTCGTGATGACGAAAGCTGTTGTTCAGGAATTGTTTGACGCTATCGCTCCCGTTGTTGAGAATCGTAACGGCGGCTACACCAGAATAGTTAAGCTTGGCACACGCAGGGGCGATGCCGGCAAGATGGCAGTGATCGAACTCGTTGACTGGGCCAACCCGAAAGACGGTGCAGATTCACTGAGGAAGAAGAAGAAAGCAGTTAAGAAAGCTGCACCAAAAGCAGCAGCTCCCGCTCCGACAGTCTCGGCCCCCGA
>CAZIHB010000452.1:0-2483 GCA_964538535.1 uncultured Hyphomicrobiales bacterium
CCGTATTTTCCTCCGCAGGAATTTGACTTACGGAATTCTCGGAAGATATACAGGTATGGTTAATACCACGGTTAAAGAAATCGAATCAGGCAGCAGCAGCTTCGAACTTTCGCAGAACTATCCTAACCCTGTTGTAAGCAACACGAATATCAAATTCTCGACAAAAGAATATTCAAGAGTTATTCTCAACCTTTACAACTCGGTTGGACAGCTCGTTCACATGATGGTTGACAGAGATTATGCTCCCGGTGCATATGAAGTCAATTTTGATGCTTCAAACCTTCCGGCTGGCACATACTACTATACAATGACTATCGGTTCCTTCAGCAAGACATTGCCGATGACGATTGCCCGCTAATTAATAGTAGCATAAAAATCAAAGGGCGGAGTTTTTTCAAAAACATCCGCCCTTTTTTATTTCTTCATGTGCCGGAAACCCCGGCATTTTTTTTTTATTTGGCAATCTCGTGAAGGAATATTGCTGAAGCCTTGATCCCGCCAAGATAATTATCCACGGAAAAATTCTCGTTGGGCGAGTGGATATTGTCGCTCGGCAGCCCCAATCCCATCAGCACAACAGGAGCTTGCAGCTCGTTGCCGAACACTTCGACGATTGGAATCGAACCGCCCTCGCGCATGAAGACGGGTTCGCGGTCGAACGCCTGCCTGAGCGCTCTCACAGCGGCCTTCACTGCGTCGCTGTCAGGGCTGACCCTCACCGGGTTGCCGCCGTGGAGTGTCCTCACATCTACGGTCACTGTCGGGGGCGCAAGCTTTTTCAGGTAGCTGCATATTTTCTCGGAAATGTCCTGGGCCTTCTGGTTCGGCACGAGCCTCATAGATATTTTGGCCGAGGCCCTCGATGGAATCACTGTTTTTGCACCCTCGCCCGTGTATCCGCCGATCACGCCGTTCACGTCCAAAGCCGGCCTGGCCCATACTCTTTCAAGCGTTGTAAATCCGGTTTCTCCCGAGAGGGCTCCCACATGCAGATCTTTTTTATATTCAGCCTCGTTGAAGGGAAGCTTCGCGAAGCCGTCGCGTTCTTCATCAGTGAGCTCGAGCACATCGTCATAGAATCCGGGTATCGTGATCCGCCCGTATTTATCCTTCAGCATGGTGATCATCCACGCGAGCACGTTGAGCGGGTTATCTACTCCGCCGCCGAAAGTGCCGGAGTGAAGGTCCCTGTTCGGCCCTGTCACCTCGATCTCGATGAAGGATATCCCCCTGAGGGCGTAGCAGATTGAAGGCATTCCCGGGGCAAACCATTCTGTATCCGAAATCATCACTACATCGCATTTGAGCATTTCAGCGTTATTCTTGATAAAATCATCAAGATGGCTGCTGCCGGCTTCTTCCTCACCTTCAATCACGAATTTAACGTTGACTGGCAGCTGGCCGTAGTGCTCAATGATGGATTGAACAGCCTTCACGTGGGTGAAAAGCTGGCCTTTGTCGTCAGCAGTGCCGCGGCCGAAGATGAATCCATCACGCACTTCCGGCTTGAAGGGCTCGCTCGACCACAGGCTGACCGGATCAACGGGCTGAACATCGTAATGCCCGTAGAATAATACCGTTTTTGCTTCCGGGCCGGCCTTCATCCACTCACCATATACTATAGGGTGGCCTGCTGTCGGTATTGCCTTGGCATCTATCCCGAATCCCCTCATGTTCGTGCAAAGCCAATCGGCGCAGCGGTGAGTCTCGCTGTTGAAATCGGGCTGCGAGCTGATGCTTGGGATTTCAAGGAAGCGCATCAACTCGTCAAGATGAGTAGTACGCTTGGAATCAATGTAGTTAAGAAGATCTTTCATGTTTACCGTTAAAATGAAGTAAAAAATATATACGCAATATGATAAAATCGCTTCTTAAAAACAAAAAATACAAATAGACAGGCTGCCCCTCGGGGCAGCCATATGGAGAGAAATTGATTCATTAAAGCGGTTATTTTGGCTCGGGCATTTTGTCGCCGGACTCGAAATCGCTCCCTTTGATGTCGTTAACGATGTTGACTATGCCGCTCACTATCACCCATTTGCTGTTCTCCTTCTTCAGAGTGCGAGCCATTCTGATATAATAGGTCTTGGAAATTCCGTTCTTCGTCACCGTCAGCGGGCAGCCGCAGATTATTGAGGCAAATGAAGCCTGTGCATCCATCTCGACAAATACGTCGGAAAGAGGCCCGTATTTCATGCTCTCGTACTCCTGCCACTGTTTCGTTATTGCATCCTTGAACTGCGCGAAAGTTGTGATCACTTCACCTGAATCGGTACCGAAAAATGTTACTTCACCCGCCAGAGTCTTCACCATATCGGCAAACACCTTGCTCTCCTGAGCTCTGTTATAAGCGTTAACCACGGCCACGACTGCTTCTTTTTCGCTTTCAATCTGCTCTTTGGTCAGAATCGGCGAATCGGGGTTGCAGGCAACAAGCGTAATAATTGACAAAATAACCAGTAGAGATTTTTTCATTTTGTTCT
>CAZIHB010000453.1:0-2479 GCA_964538535.1 uncultured Hyphomicrobiales bacterium
TGAGGAATATGACGGTATAGCTCTTGTCCCGTGCGTATTCAATCCATTCTACGGGCTATACGCGAATAAGTACTGCCCGGGCTTCCAGCTGATGTTCTATCCGTCGAATGATTTTAGGCCCTACACTTCAGGATTCAAAATTATGCTTGCAGCCCGCAGGGCTCATCCCGAGATTTTCCTGGATGCCGGCATCAAGGAAAATTCCAGGCTGATGTTCGAAAAAGTAACCGGCACGAAAAAGATTTATCGTAAGCTATTCATCGACCAGGCAGAAGATACCGAAATCATGCGGCATCTTACAGACGGCTTGCTGCAGTATCTGCTGATCCGCGGAAAGTATCTTCTATATTGATTATTACCCTTTCGGGTCAAGTGCTTTACCTTTCTGAACGGAGATGCTTTTCTTCGTGTTGACGATTGCAAGCCCGACGGAAATTCTCCTGCCGCCGTATGGATTGATCTGGTTCATTACGTTTTTCCCGTTAATCACCATCATGCTTGATCCCCCGCCATCAAGGTTCATTGCATCTGAAGCACCGACAAAATTCATGATGTCGGCCCATTGCCTCAGATTCGCGCCGATCTGTTCCTTCCCGTTGCATTCCACGGTAACGATGAAGAGCCTTGTTTTTGATTTATCGGTTCCGATGGCTGTCCTGGGCAGATTCTGGTTAAGAAATCTTTTTCCGCCAGATCCTTCGTCCGAAGCCTCATGAGATGCCACTCCATCCCTGACAAGTCTTGGAGTGCCCGAAACGGCCTGAGTGAATTCGATCTCGTCGTTCACGTTAGTATAAAAACCAAGAAGCAGAGTGTCGCCCACAAGAGGAAAATCCTTTTTTGAAATTGACGAGCCAAGTGAAAGCACGCACCCGTGGCGCGGAACAACAGCCATTCCCGTATCGGCCGAAACAACAACGCATCGCACGTTCTTGTTCACAGCCGGCTTATCAAGGTAAACAAGCGAGAATTTTGGAAATGAGTATTCAAGCTCAGCTGATCTCTCGGCATTACGTATTTCATTTTTCAATGTATTAGTATCAATTGCGGCTTCCGTCGAATCATTATAATACTCCTCCGAAGCCCTGTTGAGAGCATCAGCAAATGATTTTGCCAGTCTCTGGCGCGACACGAAAGGTATCGTATCGCCATAATACTTATTGTAGATAATTACGCCTGAAGAATCCTTCCTCTTATTTATGCTGGTTATCTCGAATATGCGCCTGCTGCGCTTGTTCCTGACGCTGCCTGATATGAAGAAATTGTCTATATAGGCCTTCCCGGTGGAATCGAAAAGCGTGCTGCTCCAGTTTTTATGGGTTTTCATCTCAATCAGCTCGCCATTAATCATTGTCGGGCCAATCGGATAGTTATTATATGCGCTCCAGAAATTCGCGTTAACGGCTCCTGCCACGACGTTTCCAGAGGTTGAATCATAATCCCTGACAATCTTCGTAAGGCGTTCGAGTTCCGTGTTGTGATTGTTTGCTTTCATCACGGCAACGGAGCAGTCGGGATTCGTCATGTCTGCTTCGAGAACGTGTATCGAATGAAGCTTCTTGCCATAGCCTACCATCAGGTTCTGATAGATGACACCGGGGCCAAGCACCTGTTCGTCAACCAGTTTGCTGACAAATTGCTTTGATACGGGGCCGGCTGATTCGCTGACATTATACTTCGAAGCTCGTTTTCTTGAGTGGCGGCTTTTTGACGATTTGCTCCGTGAGGACCGAGATTTTGAGGATCTGGATTTTGAGGACACAACCTTAGAATGCTTTCCTTTTGTGCCCCCTCGCGAGGCCTTTTTCTTTGCTGCAAAAGCTGTGCCGCTCGTTGATGCAATAAGGCAAATGACCAAAAGGGAGATAATTATATAGCTGAGCTTCCGGAACTTATTTTCGATTTTCATAGAACTGATCAAGCAAATCACACAAACCATTTTTTAAAAATTTCAATACGCAATTTAGACTTAATTGCCTAATTATGCAATAAAAGATAAGCAAAAACGCTCTCATCAATGCTCGGAACTCGTGATAATAAAATCTGAGGGTCATGCTATGGATCTCGAAACAATTTTGTTCGAAGTTAAGGCCGGTATTGCTCTCGTTACCCTGAACCGTCCCGAAAAGCTGAATTCGCTGAACCGCGCTCTCCTGGATGATCTTTCAACTGCTATGGGCAGGATTGAAAACGATGAGTCCGTTTCAGTTGTTATAATAACCGGCTCGGGCTCGAAGGCTTTTGCTGCAGGGGCTGATGTCCGCGAACTTCACGAATGTGACAAAGTCACCGGAGAAACTTTTTCTTGGTTCGGGCAGAATCTTTTTTCGAGAATTGAGAACATGAAGATACCCGTCATTGCGGCAGTGAATGGTTTCGCCCTTGGCGGAGGCTGTGAGCTCGCCTTGGCGTGCCACATCCGCTACGCTTCGAAAAGTGCTCATTTCGGCCAGCCCGAGATTAATCTTGGAATTATTCC
>CAZIHB010000454.1:0-2464 GCA_964538535.1 uncultured Hyphomicrobiales bacterium
TTAACAAGGATTTTCAGTGGAATTTCGCCGTTTTCAGCGAAACGCACCAGAGCTTTTTTCATGTCGGCAGAGACTGTCTCGCCTCTTGCTGCAATCAGCATACCATAGGAAGTGAAATAATCCTCGGCGAAAAGCATACCTGGCTCGATTTTATTAACAGGAATCCTAAGCACCGACTTGCTGCCAAGTGTCCGCCTCTCGAGCTCCATTATGTTAATAAATTCTTCGACAACCTTCTTCTCGAACAGGATGCCCTTTTTCCTGTGGAGATAATTCATCACCGAAGCATAGCGATCCTTGGTAGCATCGAGGTAGGAAGCCATGTTGGCAGATTTCACGGCCGTGCTGGCCGTGGTGCTGCGCCGTGCTCTCTGCTTTTTGAAAACGGCATTATGGAAAATATCAACAACGCTTATAATCTTTGCAGCCGGGTGAATCGAATTGCCGGAAAGGTGGTTCGGAAATCCGGTGCCGTCAAGGCGCTCGTGGTGCTGAAGAATAATCCTGCCTATCGAATCGAACTCAGAATATGGCTTCAGTATTTCCATGCCGAGGATCGGGTGCAGGTGAAATTGCTGATACTCAGCTGCAGACATTTCATTCGGATCCTTGAAGAGGGCGGAATCAAAAAAACTGACTTTTCCTATATCGTGAAGAATAGCGGCAATTTTCACCTCGATCACATCCTCTTCCTGCATCCCGAGATTGCAGGCAATCTCGGCAGACTTCTCGGCAACAAACCTGGAGTGGCTGCCGTCATAGAATTTTTCGGTGAAAGTTACGATATTGGCAAGCACCTGCAGGACACTATAGAACTGCCCCGCCAGCCTTTCGCTCAGATCGGCAACCAGCGCCTGCAATTCTGCATCATTGCCGAGGGAGCCGGTTTCGCTTTCGATATTAAGGTTTTCGCCCTGCATTGACCGAATAAAATGAAAACATACATCACCATATTTGCCCATTGTGCGATGACAACAAGACTAATAACAAATTTAAGTAAAAAAGAGAAAAGGAAAATTGATAAACTATCCCCGGGCCTGAATAATTGGTATATAATAATCAGAAATGGGTATTTCCGCAGGGCCAGTATTTATTTATCGATTCAAAATGACAATTATTATTAGTAGTTTGCATTTTTGTTTCTTTTATAATTTGAACGAATTGATAAATAATATCTATATCATGCGGGAGAGGACATGCCTGAAAGGGAAAGAATCGGTGTGATAACGAGCGGCGGGGATTGCGGCGGATTGAATGCCGTGATCAATGGTGCCGCCAGAATGGCAAACAATCTGAATATGGAAGTCTGCATCATTCCAAACGGCTATGCCGGATTATATAATTTACAAAACCTCGAGCCCACGGTGATTGATTTCGCCCGCGCGGACAGGATACACTCCGGCGTGGCAGGATCGGAAGCCGGCCACTCAAGAGTGAAAATCAGCAAGATCCAGGATCCGGATAAATACGAGAAAATCAGGGCCGGCCTGAAGAAGCATAATATCAGTGCCCTGGTGATTGCCGGTGGAGACGACACCGGATCGGTGGTCGTTGACCTTATCAGCGAGGGTATCAACTGCGTGCACGTGCCAAAGACGATGGACCTCGACCTTCAGACTTACTCTGTCGGCGGTGATTCAACGATCAACAGGATTGCAAGATTTACTAACGACCTGCGCACGACCGCTTTGACTCACAATCGCGCGCTGATCATCGAGGTGTTCGGCAGGTACGCCGGCCACACGGCATTCAGGGGCGGCATCGGGGCCGATGCCGACGCGATACTGATTCCCGAGGTCGGCGTCGATTATGAAGTGCTCTACGACCATTTCAAGAAGACCTATCTTTCACGCCTCCTCTCGAGCGATGTGAAAGGCTCTACTTATATCATCGTGGCTGCCGAGGGCCTGAAGAATAAAGACGGCAAGTATTTTGCCGACGACACGTCAGGCCATGATTCATTCGGGCATCAAAGGCTCGCAGGCGCGGGAAAATATATTCGCACGCAGCTCGAGCACTACATGAAGGAAGATAAGGACTGGGAAACGATATTGAAGAAAGAGGCAATATACGTTGAGAATATCTACGAGTTCCCCGAGATCAGGGAAGTCTCGTTGGGCCACCTTGTTCGAGCAGGGGACACGAGTGCTTATGACGTGACCTTCGGCAAGCAGGCGGGCGGTGCAGCCGTGCTTCTGATCAATAAAGGCATTACGGGCGTGACCGTAGTCGGCGTTGAAGCCGACGAGATCAGGTATGTGCCGACAACTGAGGCAATCAGGCAAAGATACGTCGATCTGCAGGAAATATCATTCTACGAGTCGCTCGGAATTTGTTTCGGCCGCGAACCAGTGAAGTACGAACCTAAGTTTAAAAAGCACGAGGGATTGATTCACAGGTACATGTAGTAAATACATAAAATAATCAATCTCCTGAGACGTAATTTTCAACGGTGGGCAGCGGA
>CAZIHB010000455.1:0-2454 GCA_964538535.1 uncultured Hyphomicrobiales bacterium
TGCCCTGCGGTCAACGGGCAATGTGACTGATCTTTGCTCCCAGGTGCCCTTGATGGCGGGGTTATCGTCCGATGTAATTATATTCAGGGATTTATTTTCTTCGTCAAGTATTTGGATGAAGATAATAGCTTTGACGTCGGAAGATTCCGCGCGGCATTTCAGAAACGCGTTAAAAGTGACTTTCTTGCCGAGGTACCTTCTGGCATCGATTTCCTGAATTGCACCGCCGGAGGGGTTCTCTTTCATTTTCCCGTCGTTCAGCGACTGTTCGTAGCGTATCTCGAGGCACATTCTGCCTTCCTTGGGTTCTTTGTTGGAAAGCATTGCAGCATAGCCGGCGTTTTTGAAGTTTTCCGGCTGGAACCACCCGGGAGGCACCGTGCCGATGCTTCCCTGCTCGAAATCGAGGTTCACGGGCTGAAACAGCTGGCCGAACATCGGGCCCGCCGCGAAATAAATCATGGCAAGGGCCATGATGGCGATTCTTCTCATTCAATACTCCAAAGAAATATACTATTATCCTATTTACAATTCTGCGAATTTAAAGATTTGTAATATAAGATAAACCCGAAAATTTTTCAGGATTATATTTAGGGAGTTTTTCCTAATTCAATCAGATGGGAATTGAAGATGTAGAAGTGGTTCACGAGATCGCCGCCAAGGACGATTCTTGTGGAGTCGAACAGCAGCAGGCTGTCGCTGTTGATCAATCCGGCATCGAGCACTGCCGCTGCTTTCCCCGTAAGCTTGATCCTGCCGGATGTGTTAGTCAGCAAACTATTTGTGTAAAGGTAAGAAGTATCTTTCAGGATGATATTCCCCAGGTTTAAATTTGTCAGCGGCAGGTTCTTAATATGAATGTGAGCACGCGAGGTAAGCGTTGCCCCCTTTATCTTGAATACCTGTGGCGCGGCATCAACAGCCGGATACAGGATCAACAACAATATAATCAGCAGCTTTTTTATATACCAGGCTCCTATTTATTTCCATTGACCACTAATGCCGGTCATTACGTACCAGTTCGTGTGGCTGTGAACAATTTGAACACCTTGTATGTATTGTTTGTTGTTAACATATAGCGTGATTGACGGGTATCCCTCAATCGTGTCCGAACCTGAAGGCACTACGTTGACAGTGTATGACTCGCTCGGATTAATATTTTTGATAAAATACATCTTCCCATCGTAAAAGCTGCCGGTTGGCAGCGTGACGGTGCAAGTGCCATTGTAATTGACAAGTATATGCGAATCGTTGTCGGTTGCGGTGTAAGCATTGGAAGTGACAATTGTTGTTATATTCCAGCGCATATCACCCGTGATTGCAGTGACGTTGGTCCATTGCATGTTCCCGAGCGTGTCAACGGAAAGGAAAGCCTTGCTCTTGGAAAGAGTATCAGGCAAAACATAGGTTATATTGGATGGCTGTGCCTTGGCCTTGAAAGCTGAATAATTGATCCCGCTCGCAGATGGCTCGTAGAATCGGAGCTCGCCCGGCGTGTTGTTGTTGTTCGAAAGCTGCAGTCCGCCGTTCATAATGTCGATTTTCTGCGTGGGTGTATTAGTCCCGAACCCGACATATCCGGCAGGCGATACGTATATTTTCTCGGTATTGTTCGTCCGGAATGAAAGGCCTGTGTTGTCTGTGGTTCCGATGAAATTTGTTGCAGGGTTTGTTCCTGCATTGCCCAGAATCGTCCAGTCCTGAGATGCTGCCGGCAAAGTTTGCCACGAAAGGTTTCCCGCAGCGTCCGTGGAGAGGTAGCTGTTAGTGCTGTTTATTGCAGCCGGGAGCGTATATTTTATATCACTTGCCAGGGCGGGTGATTTGAAAGAAACATAGTTATTTCCCGAGCCGGAGGGCTCAGCCAGCCAGATTTCGCCGGAAATATTGGTGCTGTTCGAAAGCAAAAGGTTGCCGTTGGCAAGCTCAATCTTCTGCGTGGGAGAATTAGTGCCAATACCGATATTACCTGCCGGACTGACCCGGATTTGCTCAACGCTGTTCGTACGCAGTGACAGGCCTGTGGCATCGGTGGTTCCGATGAAATTAGTTGCCGGATTCGTACCGCTGTTGCCAAGCAGCTGCCACCCCGTGGAAGCTGCGGGGCCTGAACTGTTCAGCCGATACCAGGTAGCGTCGGGCTGATTGTAATAATATATGCCAGGGATGTCGGAGCCGTCTGTGTCCGTTTGAATAACAAGCAGGCCGTGAGCAGGTGATGAAATAGCTACGCGTTCGGCTTTTGTCATCCGCGGGAGCAGCAAGCCCCTGGACTTTGATCTGAGCTCGAGCACAGCCGAGGGATCAGGATCGAAATCACCCGTGTCACCGATGCCGGCATTTTGAGAATAAACGGGCAGCGCCATCAATAACAAAAATAGAGTCGTCAGCCATTTCATTTGTGTTCCTGCCATATTTTTGTTTCGAAACAACTCACAATACCGAAATAAACGG
>CAZIHB010000456.1:0-2451 GCA_964538535.1 uncultured Hyphomicrobiales bacterium
CGACTGATCTTTTCCGCGTGGCCAGCATAACTAAAACATTTGTTGCTACGGCACTTCTGAGGCTCGAAGAGCAGGGGTTGCTCAGCCTGGACGACAAGGTGGAAAAGTACTTTCCCGATTATCCCAAATCAGATATTATCACGCTCAAAATGCTGGCCGGGATGAGGTCGGGGCTTCCGGATTACACGCTGATAAATAAATACCAGCTGAATCTTCTTGCAAATGGTACCAGGCACGTCCAGCCGGAGGAATTGCTTCAATATGCCTTCGAGAAGGGGTTTGATTTCGAGCCTGGCACGAGCTATGGATACTCGAGCACGAACACTATTCTTCTCGGGATGATAATGGAAAAAGCTGCCGGCAGAAAGCTGGAGGATATTGTTCAAGACCTTGTCATCACCCCGATCGGCCTGAGCAGGACTTGTTTTCAGCATGGCTTGAAAATGCCGGGAACGCCATTCATCCACGGCTACTATTACTACAAGCCCGATAGTGCGCCTGTTGATGTTTCAGAGGTGTTTGACGCTTCCAATGCCTGGGCTGCAGGTGGAATTGTCTCGGATCTGGGCGATTTGAGAATCTGGGCGAAAGCACTCGCGGAAGGCACTTTGCTGCGGCCCGAAACGCAGGCAAAACGTCTGGAAGGCAGCCCTTCAGGTGCAAATGAAACTTATGGCCTGGGGATTGTAGTGCACTCTGGCTTTATCGGTCATTTCGGAATGCTCCCGGGGGTAAGGTGCGCATGCTTTTATTCCCCCTCGAAAAAGATGACCATAATAATCGTGATGAACGAGATGACAAGAGTTGCCTCCGATTACGTGCTTGACAGGATAATAAACATATTCGGGCAGAAAGCGGCTGCTTGAGTCCTGCAGCCCGGGCTAAAAAAGAACAGGCCGGGTGAAAGCCCGGCCCTGCTAATTTTTAGCGGCAGGTACGGCCGCTACTGTCCGCATACTTTGCCGAGATAATCTTTTGCCTGAAGGCTTCCGGCATTCATAGCCTTAGTCCAGTATTCGCAGGCTTTATTTTTCTCGCCTGTTTTATAAAGTGAAAGTCCGATGCCGACGAGAGCGGGCAAATGATCAGGTTTTAGCCTGAGCAGGTTTTCGTATGTTGCAATAGCGGAGTGGTAATCCTCTCTAAGTTTCTGAATCTCGGCCAGGCCGAAGAGAGCCATGTCGCTGTAGGGATTAAGCTCGAGGCATTTTTTGTAGTCTGCAATAGCCTTGTCGTTATTGTTCAGCATTTGATACATCAGCCCCCTGAGGGAGTAGGCCGGGGCATAATTCTTATCTGTTTTGATAGCCTTCGAGAATTTTTCCAGTGCCCGGTTGTAATCTTTGCTTTCAATTAACGCGCTCCCTTCTTTAAGGAATTCATATGCTTTCAGGTTCGTAAGGCCCGCGGAAAGATTAATCTGATCAATCAGCCCGGCCGGCGTATAATCAGGATAGCCCTGCTTCGGCATGAACTGGTATGCTTTGATAAAATCCGTGTTGGCTTGCTTAAACTTCTTCAGGTCCATGGCGCACCGAGCCCTCAGGAGATATATCGAGCCCTCGAGCGGCCAAAGATTCACCACCCTGTCGAAATCACTATAGGCTGCCGCAATATCATGAAATGTGCCGGCAAGGAGCAAGCCGCGTGCCGTCAATAATTTCGGATTATCAGGATAGTCAAGCGCAGCTTTGTTTATCATCTCGAGAGCCGCGGAGGAATCGCCCTTTTTCGAAAGATTCGTGACGGTGGATATCAGGCTGTCGATGGTTGGATTCTTTTCCATGGGAAGCTTCTGAGCAAATCCCGGAATTGAAGAAAGAAGCAATAGCAGAAAAACAATATTCTTCATTATAATCATAATCCATAATTATCACATTTCGAACTTACCAAATATAACACTTATTGGCGTAAGGTCAATCAGGCATCCGATTTCATATTGGCGGGCAAATTTCATAAATTGCATTCTTGTTTAGTTCAAAAATTCGGTATGCCAGATGACCATCCTTTCCTGCAACGGGATAACCAAAAGCTTCAATGACAAGGTATTATTCGAGGACATAGCTTTCGGTATGGAAGCCGGTGAAAGGGTGGGGCTTATCGGCAAAAACGGTGCCGGCAAGACCACTCTGCTGAGGATCATCGCCGGGCTTGAATTTCAGGATGAGGGCGAAGTCGTTTTTAATAATGACATACGCTTCAAGTATTTGGACCAGCTGCCGGAATATGACTCTGCTGATACGGTAATTGACGTTGTGATGCAGTCGGACCCCGTGCTCTTTGCACTGACCGAACGCCACAGGCAGCTATGTTCCATACCTCAGGGCAGATTGACGGAAGCGGAGCAAGCCGATCTGAATGAAGTCAATCACCGTATTGAGCTTCTGAAGGCATGGAATTACGAGAACGAGGCAAAAAAGATATTAGGCAGGCTTGGCTTCACCGATTTTT
>CAZIHB010000457.1:0-2448 GCA_964538535.1 uncultured Hyphomicrobiales bacterium
GGCATACGATGCAATCAGTATGCCCTCGATCAGCTGGTGCGGGTTGAACTCAAAAATCTGTCTGTCCTTGAATGATCCGGGTTCCGATTCATCACCGTTCACGCAGAGATATTTATTTCCCAAACGCCCTTTTGGCATAAATGACCATTTCAGGCCCGTCGGGAAGCAGGCACCGCCCCTGCCGCGCAGTCGCGATGCTTTCACTTCGTTGATAACATCTTCGGGAGACATCCTCAGCACTTTGCGAAATTGCCCGTATCCGCCATTATCCAGATAAACATCAATGTTGCTAAGGTTTGGTATGTCAGGCAGCAGCAATCGTGGGCTTTCCTCTGTCATTTAATCCTGCTTGGCGAGTTTAACAGCGTTTTTTTAAGTAACGAATTTAAAAAAAATTGTTGTAACAGCAATCCCGCGTCTTGTGTCGGGGGCTGTCAGATTTTATTGACACTCCTTCCGGTCAGGCACGAAAATCGCCGCAATAATGCCTTTTTTTGGTACTTTTTGCTATCTTATCCTACACTGATATTTGTTAATTTCTTAGTTTTGTAGATTATATCAATGGAAAAACAGTATAATATAAATATCACTGAGGCATTATGTACAAGCTGGAAACAATCATTTCGCTTGCTAAAAGAAGAGGGTTTATTTTTCAGTCGTCCGAGATATACGGCGGACTAAACGGATGCTGGGACTACGGCCCGCTGGGAGTCGAGCTGCTGCTCAATCTGAAGGATTCGTGGTGGAAGTCGATGACGTATCGCGATGATATCGAGGGGCTCGATGCCTCGATCCTGATGCACCCCCGCACCTGGGAAGCTTCCGGGCATGTTCAGCAGTTCAGCGACCCGATGATTGACAACAAGACAAGCAAGGGTAGATACCGCGCGGACAATTTGATTGAAGAATACATAGATAAGCTCAGAAAAAAGAAGAAAACCGCCCAAGCGGACGAAATCGAGGCAGAGCTGAACAAGGCCTCTGAACCCGTGGATTATTACAACATTATCGTCAAGCACGGCGTGCCTGATCCTGTATCCGGTTCCACCGACTGGACCGAGGTCAGGAATTTCAACCTGATGTTCAAGACTTTCATGGGATCGGTTGAGGACTCGACTTCAGCAGTATATCTCAGGCCCGAATCGGCGCAAGGCATTTTCGTGAATTTCAAAAACGTGATGGACACTGCGCGCCAGAAAGTACCGTTCGGGATCGCCCAGATCGGTAAGGCATTCAGAAACGAGATTAACACTAAGAATTTTCTCTTCAGAACACGCGAGTTCGAGCAGATGGAAATGCAGTATTTCTGCAAGCCCGGCAGCGAACTTGAATGGTTTGAATACTGGAGGCAGGAGCGCTGGAACTGGTACCTCTCACTCGGCATGAAGCCGGAGCGCCTGAAATGGAAATGGCACGAGAAGCTTGCCCATTATGCAAACAGGGCTGTTGATATCGAGTTCGAGTTCCCATTCGGTTTCGGCGAGATAGAGGGCATTCATTCGAGGACGGATTTCGACTTGTCCCGCCATGCCGAGTTCTCCGGCAAAAAGCTTGAATATGTGGATACTGTTACGAAAGAAAGATTTACTCCATATGTGATTGAAACCTCGGGCGGAGTCTCGAGAGGCCTGATGGCATTCCTCTGCAATGCCTATGACGAAGAAAACGTGGTTGCAGAGAATGGAGCTTCAGAGGTTCGCACGGTGATGAGGTTCAACCCGAAACTTGCACCAGTCAACGTGGCAGTGTTCCCGCTTGTCAATAAAGACGGGATGCCCGAGAGAGCGCACGAGATTTACAAAGACCTTCAGAAATCATTCAAAACGCAATATGACACCTCCGGAGCAATCGGAAGGCGCTACCGCAGGCAGGATGAGATCGGAACGCCCTTCTGCGTTACGATAGACGGGGACACGATCAACGAGGACACCGTAACTATTCGTGAGCGCGATTCAATGAAACAGGACAGAATTTCGTCTTCCCAGATTAGAAACTATGTTATCGACAAAATAGGTTTTTAGCATAAATGAGTAAAAAGCGTGCAGCAGGCGTTACTGTAGGTTTTGTTGCAGTTTTGGCCCTGATCATGGGCTTCAACGATAATGCTTACTACAAGATAAACAAATCATTTGATTTGTTTGCCTCTGTATTCAGGGAAATATCTGCAAATTACGTGCTGGATGTAGATCCCGAGCTTCTCGTCAAAAGCGGCATAGAGGGCATGCTTGGAACACTTGACCCCTACACCGTGTTTTTTGACGAGGATGATAACGAGGACCTGGAGCTGATAACGAACGGCACATACAACGGGCTGGGGATAACTGTCAGCTTTCAGGACAGCATGCTCACCATTGTCGGCGTCAAGGAAGGATTTTCCGCTCAGAAATGCGGGATTAAGATCGGCGACAGGATATATCAGATTGACACAGCCAACGTGCTGCGTAAATC
>CAZIHB010000458.1:0-2436 GCA_964538535.1 uncultured Hyphomicrobiales bacterium
CCCGTGGCCACTTCTCAGGGCAGAGCAATAAATATAGCCGATATCAAGGTATCGCCGCTCGCGAACATCCTCTGGCGCTTTGTCAGCAAGAATCCTTACGGGGTCGGCCTGCGCTCGCCATACTCGATGCAGATGGCGATCGAGGAAGCCGGCGCCTGCAGGATATTGTGCGCTTCAGCCGCCGGTGCGCTTGCCAAACTTCTCGGCAAAAAGGGATGGTTCTACATGGTGGCGGGCAGGAAGGCTGCCGTGATTGACGCCGCCGGAACGAGCCCGCTCTATCCCGAGGCAGTCGTTCTTGGCCCTGCTGATCCCGACACTGTCTGCGATGAGATAACGAAAAGATTCGGCATCCGGGCTTTTATCATGGATATTAACGATATTGGCGGATGCGAAGTGCTCGGTAAATCATCAAGCGCCTCCGAGGCCGACGTTAAAATCATGAAAGGAGCGATGAGCGATAACCCCTGCGGGCAAAGCGACGAGCTTACGCCGATCTGCATCATCCGCCCTGTGGAGTAATTCCACGTCGTCAGTTCATCGAGTGATCGCGAGGAGGCAGCTTCATGCCAAGAGGCAGTGCTGCCTGCCTATGTCCGGCTACTTGTTCATCTGCTCGGAAATCAGCTCTGCCACCTTCAATGCTTCGGCTGCTTCGCGGGCATTCACAGCCACCTCTGTTTTGCCCTCTATGGCATGAATGAAAGCATACTGCTCCTCGGCTATCGCGTTCACTTTTGGCACCTCGGGCTTTTCGAAGCTGATATTCGTGTTCTTGATGCCCGCGTCAAGTGTGCCGAGCATGGTCGCGGGGATCGACATCCCGGTGCCCGTTTCGCCGTCACGCAGTATCCTGAATACCTCCACGTCAGGCTTGCCAAAATCGATTGATATATAGGCATCCTTCTGGAAAATTCTCATCTTCCTCATTGGGTGCGCGGAGATCCTCGAAGCCGTCAGGTTGGCAACCGTTCCATTCTCGAAAGTGATTCGAGCGTTGGCTATGTCTGCCGTGTCTGTCAGCACTGCGACGCATTTTGCCTCCACGCTGACAACAGGCGACTTCACGAGCCAGAGCATAATATCAATATCATGTATCATAAGATCATGGATCACGGATACATCTATCGCCCTTGGCTTGAATTGGCTCAGCCTGTGCGCTTCGATAAAAACGGGAGCGAGGCGGTAGCCCTTCAGAGCTGAAATTGCCGGATTGAACCTCTCCACGTGGCCGACCTGAATTACCGATTTGTTTTCTTCCGCGAGGGCGATGAGCTCCACTGCCTCAGAATAAGTGCCGGTGATCGGCTTTTCAATAAGGCAGTGCCGGCCCGCGCTTATACATTGTTTTGCAATCTCGTGGTGATAAACGGTCGGGGCCGCTATCGTCACTGCATCACAATTCCCGATGGTCTCTTCAAGGCTCGCGAATTGCCTGCAATTCAATTTTCCCGATAATTCCGCCGCCCGGCTGCTATCGGTATCGTAAATCCCGGCAAGGGCAGCCTCTGTGTTCTCGGCCCATAATTTTGAATGAATGCTTCCCAGGTGGCCGGTCCCGATGACGGCAATCTTTTTCTTATTCATGATAATTGCTGATTATAACAAAAAAAAATATCCGGCAAATATATGCTTTTTGTCGGATATGAATTTGATTATATTCGATTTTTTATCGTGATCCCGACACGCAATGCGTGCTTCCCTATTCATGGCTTCTTTTCCGCACGCGGCCGCGATCTATTCAAAAATGGGGCTCAGGCTGCCAAGCATCTCCATGGTTCCGGTCACGTTCTCTTTCCCGGCTTCTTCGACGAGGCCGTCGCAGAGCCTGACAAGCTGATCCTCATGCCTCTCGATTGAATACGCTTTAAGCATCATGGCAAATTCAATTATCTCCCCGAATGAAAAGTCTGATGCAATGCCGGCATATCTGCTGCCGAACCGCTCCGAAATTTCACCGGAAATCGCGTCGCTCAATATTTTTTGGCTCTTCTTTTTTTTGCTTTCCTCGGGCACTTCAACGAATGGGAGATGTTTAACAAGTGCTTCCAGCAGTTTGTTCCCGTCTGCCGGCCTCAGCATGTATCCGTCGAACAGGCCGGCTTCGGCTGTATCATTCAGATCCGCGTCGCTCGGGAAAAGCACGATCAGTGGAATTTCGGCAAGCTCTTCGCTGTTCTTGATCTCCCTGCTTAATTCTCCGAATTTCATTTCTTCAATTTGAAAATCAACGAAAATAAGGTCAGGCCGGACGCTTTCCATGAATTTCAATGCCTCGCTTCCGCCGGGAGATTCCATCACGTCAAGACCGTATGGAGCGATAAGCCCGGCTATTTCTCTTCGTTCTTCCTCTGATTCATCTACAATCAGCACCTTCGCGGATTTGAAGTTCATATGCCGGGGCGTGTAGTCCAGGATAAAATCGTCTGTCAGTTC
>CAZIHB010000459.1:0-2435 GCA_964538535.1 uncultured Hyphomicrobiales bacterium
CTCATTCATTACCGCGATGGTGGCTCTTTCAAAACGCGTTTCGCACTCAGTATATCTGCTACTGCCTGAATATCATCTTCGTCTATCCATTGACGCCCATAGAAAATCTTACTCTGTCGCACTGAAAATCCACCATTTATCGCAAGTTTTTCCATTGAATTGTTGCCTCATTTCCTTTAAATATACTGTATTAGAAAATCGTTCGTCTCTTATAAATAGATCTGATAAGATATGCTCCCAAAGCTATCCCTATTAACCAACGCACAATCCAAATATCGGCAAGGGCATAAAAAATACCGCATGTAAACAATACTATCCCCAATCCAATAAATAGTTGCGAAACGCGGCGAACCAGAACCACCAACGCGGAGTATTGGAGCCATTAGCACGCGATCATAGAGCCACCTGACGCACATTCCGAGATCCACCATCTCAAAACTCCTGTAAGATCAAATTACTGCTACAAGGCAGAATTTATCTCTGGAGGGATGAGAATGACAGACCATCTAACCATCGTCCGGGCCGTATACAGCGGCCTCAGTCAACGACAGGTAGCGGCCACACATCAGGTATCAAGAAACACCGTGGCCTTACTTGTCCGGCATGCCCAAGCTCAAGGCTGGCTCACTCTGGAAGATCTGAAAAAACTCGACAATGCCATTTTTTCTAGTGTCTTGGCTAAAACAGCCAGCGCGTCCCGTGATGTGACATTCAGAATGCCGGATTTTGAGTATGTCCATGCAGAACTGGCTAAGCCTCATGTCACCTTGAAACTGCTTTGGGAGGAATATGTCGAAAAATGTCGGCAAAGCGGTGACCGATTCTATATGGAGACGCAATTCCGGCGCTATTATCACAAATTTGCCAGAGTCCACAAAGCAACGATCAGGCTGGAACACAAACCGGCGTTGGCGCTGGAAGTGGATTGGGCTGGCACGAAAATCGCCTTTTTCGACACCGAGAGTGAAAAAATGGCCGAAGCATCCCTGTTTGTTTCAGCCCTACCCTGCAGCCAGCTTATTTTCGTGGAACCTTTCCGCAATGAAAAACTGCCTGCTTGGATTGCCGGACACGTCCACGCATTTCAGTACTTTGACGGCGTTCCCAAGACATTGGTGCCGGATAATCTCAAAAGCGGCGTCAAGCATCCGAATTTCTACGAACCTGACCTGAATAAAACATACCAGGAGATGGCTGCCTATTACGGGACGATTATTTTGCCCGCACGTGTTCGCAAACCCAAAGATAAATCATCCGTTGAAAACAGCGTGCTAATTTCGTCCAGGAAAATATTGGCCAAGCTGCGCAACGTTCAGATTCTCTCATTTCCTGACTTGCAGGAACGTATCCGTTCGGCGCTGGAGCAAGTTAATCAAGCACCCTTGTCCGGGAAAAGCGAGAGCCGCTGGACATCCTATCTTGCCGAAGAAAAGGAGTATATGCTCTCGCTTCCCGGATCTCCCTATGAGCTCGCTCAATGGGGAAAAGCCAAGGTTCAACCGAATTGCCATATTGCCTACCAACGCAAATTCTACTCGGTCCCGTTCGAATATCTGGGTGAAGAAGTAGATGTCCGGGCAACTCAGCTGACTGTAGAACTATTTTATCACCATCAACGGATTGCGTCACACAAAAGACTGTGGGGCAAGGACGATTACGCTACCATCAACGAACACATGCCGCCTGACAAACTCTTTTTTGCCGACTGGAACCGTGACCGTTTTCTCGCCTGGGCAGAGAAGATTGGCCTTGCCACTCGACAGGTTGTCGGGGCTATTCTTGACCGTGCGGTCATTGAGCAACAGGCTTACCGCTCTTGTTTCGGGGTGTTGAGCCTTCAAGAAAAATATAGTTCCCAGCTTCTCGAAAGGTCCTGCAGTATTATCCTGTCACGCACACCATCACCAACCTACCAGCAGCTCAAGAACATTCTCGAGAAAAAAATGGATATTCCTGAACAGCCCAAGCCAAAGGAATCCGCAAAAGGCCTGCCAAAACGCGGATTTCAGCGAGGCGCCGGTTATTTTGGAGGTGGTGACCATGCTTAATCAAGAGACCATGAATAAGCTCAAGTATATGAAGCTGACCGGCATGGTCGATGCTCTTCAGCAGCAGGAAAATGAACCCGGCTATCAGGAAATGGGCTTTCAAGAACGGCTTGGCCTGCTGGTCGATTGGGAATTCAACAAACGCCAGCATAGTCGGTTGGATCGGCTCATTAATCTGGCCAAGTTCCAGAATTCTTCGGCTTGTGTTGAAAACATCAAGTATGAGGATGACCGTCAGCTTGACCGCAACTTCATTCTGGAACTGGCTGCGTGCAACTATATACCGCATGCCCAGAATGTCATCATTGTCGGGCCGACCGGCGCCGGCAAATCATACCTGGCTCAGGCCTTGGGGCAAGCGGCCTGCAGACGTTTGTTATCAACTCG
>CAZIHB010000460.1:0-2428 GCA_964538535.1 uncultured Hyphomicrobiales bacterium
GCGGCCGCGGCCTGCTCGGCCTTTATGGCAATCAGTATCACTTCCTGAAAATTCATGTCGGGATGCGGCTCCAGCGTGTTCATGGCATCCACTATCTTCAGGTCGGGTATTGACTCAATTCCGGGGCCGGGCTTGTTCTCGTTCTCAAGGTAGCATTGCAGCGCTTTGGCGTGGCCGCGCTCCATCTCTTCCAGCTCCCTGAGGAATTGCTTGCTCGCGGGGTGCAGCACAAGCTCGCCAAGCTTCTTGTAAAAATCAGCTGCCTCGTGCTCCCGGCCTATTGCTTTCTCGATTATACTCTTGAAACTCTCCGTCATTCTCAACTCAATCATGATTATGGAACTATACAATTTATTTTCTATGCCTGCCTGCGAAAAACCGCGGCGCGGGCCCTTTTCACGTTGTCATCTCCGCGAAGCCGCCTGTGTTGAAACCGCGGCGCCTGCTTTTTCCCGTTGTCATCTCCGCGAAGCCGGAGATCCATAAGCTCTTATAGCTCAACAGGTTTCCGCTTTCGCTGGAATAACAATTCAAGACTTTATTAGCTGTAATCGGGACTTTTCGCACAGCACCTACACCTCGGGTGCGCCGACCGGTGGAGTGAACACTCTTGCCTTCAGCTCGTTATCGATCATGAACAGCCCGCTTTTCGAATCGCCGTTCAGGCGCAGCCTTTCCACGAGCTCGCTCGTGTTGGCTTCTTCTTCCACCTGCTCGTCAATGAACCATTTCAGAAAGCTCGCCGAGGCATGGTCCTTGTGCTCCAGGGCTATGTCCATCAGCTCGTTGATCCAGTGAGTGACGAGGAGCTCGTGCTCGTAGGCGTCCTCGAAGGCCTGAAGCGGGGTTTCCCACGTTGAGGGCGGGTTGCCTATCGCACCGACCTCGGCCTTTCCGCCGCGGTTAATCAGGTAGTCAAAGAATTTCATCGCGTGCACGGTCTCTTCGCGTGCCTGAACCCTCATCCAGTTGGCAAAGCCCTTCAGGTTGATCGACGAGAAATGCCCCGCCATTGCAAGGTACAAGTTAGATGAATACATTTCCCGCACTATCTGCCTGTTAATAGCATCCTGAATTTCCTTCTTGATCATGATTCTCACCTTTTTCTTTCTTTTTGACACAAACAAAAATCCACTCTTGAAAACGACATTCGTAACCGAATATTTTAGAATTGAATACGAGGTGCTTCATCATTCAGTGTTCAATCTTTATCTTTCCCGCGTGCGCGGCGCCGAAAATCAGAAATAAAAACATTGCCCTCTCGAAAGATAGATATTCTTTTATTTCCATTATTGGTTTTTTTATATTTTATGCGGTAGTAATTGTTCAGTTTAAAATAAAGGATGAGATTGGAGTGCTCGCATTTTTAAATTCCTTCGTTCTGGCTATTCTGATGGCTTTCGTGCTTCTCGCCGGGTATTTCTACTCGAAAGCAAGGGCCGTGCACATGCTCGGGAGCATTGATCACGTGGTCAGGTATCATTATAAGCCGGGCAGGTATTTCAACCTGGTTTTGACTCCTCTTGCCGTTCTTCTTTTCCTGTCCTTTTTCATGCTCTGGTTCGGCTATCAGAAATATGCCGACGCCTGCCGGATGATATTCGAATCAATGTGGATAGCAGCACTGAACGGCATCATTCAGGCCAATTCCTCCTTCATGCTCGGAAAGAACGGCTGCATGGGCCCCGGGTGCCCTTTCACAAAATGGAACAAGATCAAATTCGTTAAATGGGATAAAGATATAGGGCAGACCATGTACGGATTCTCTCTTGCACGCGCTGACAGCCCGGTGCATATCAGAATTTACGTGCACCGCTCAAAGAAGGAAATGCTTGAAAAGCTGCTTGCAGGATATTTAACAAACGCTCAATTGTTACACTCATAGAAACGCCAATATGAAGCAAATACTTATCATCGCGGCAATTATCGCGGCAGGGCTCGTCTCCTGCGTGTCGGCCGGAAAATACGATGCAATGACTGCCGAGCGCAACACAGCTCTGGCCCGCGGAGACTCGCTCTCAACCATACTTCGTTACATGAATAGCGAGCTCGTCTCAAAGCAGAAAGACATCGAGACGCTCAACGATGAATTGAAGAAATTAAAGGATAACTACGCGCAGCTGAAAAATTCGAGTTCCGAGAGCATGCTCGACATGATCAACAAGCTCGAGGGAATGCAGAAGAACCTGCTGGAAAGAGAGCAGAAAATGGCGGAATTCCGGGAGAAACTTCAGGCTCGCGAGAATGCAGTGGCAGCCCTCCGCACGAAACTTCAGGACGCGCTGCTCGGGTTCACCCAGCGCGGGCTGAGCGTCTCGGTGAAAAACGGCAAGGTCTATGTTTCTCTCTCGAACCAGCTGCTATTCCAGACGGGCAAGGCCGATATCGACCCCAAGGGCCAGGAAGCACTCATGGAGCTTGCGAGGGT
>CAZIHB010000461.1:0-2422 GCA_964538535.1 uncultured Hyphomicrobiales bacterium
GGATGAGATCATCCACAGGTCGCCCTTCGAGAGGTATTTCACCGAGCTGTCGCCGGGCATCAAGCCGCCGGAGGTTTGGGTGTTCTCGTTTTTGGCGAGCGTGAAAGTCACCTTGGTGTTGTCATATGCTGCCACGATGCCGCAAATGCTCGGCAGGCTGTTGTAGGAGGGGTTCATCGCCGTTGCATCCTCGTAGGAGGAAACAACGTAGCTGTTCCCCAGAGAGGACACCGGCAAAGCGCAGTATCCCTCGCTAATGTTCTTGTATCGCACGACTACATAGACGCTTATCAGGTCGCTCGATTCGATGTGAATGGCTGTTTTTTTGAAAAGCTCTTCCTGCGAGGAGGGGTAATAGCCGCTTTTCAGATACGGCTGCGCTATCGCGGGAGCAAGCTCGAAATCGACCGTGGCATTGCGCATCACGTTTATTGTTTCCGAGAATCCCTTGGCAGGCACTTCTATCTTCACCTTCGAGTCCGCGACGGAAGTGATATAGAGCTTGACCACGTTCTCGTGGCCCGCGCCCTGCTCCTCGAGTGCCGGAGGTACCGTCAGGCAGAATTCGCTGCCCCAGTTGTTCATGCCGACGAATTTCGGCGGGCCGTTCAAAAGCCAGTCTTCGCTATCCACCGCGAGTGATGGGATGGCCGCCGCGAAGGCAGCAGCAAGATAAAGCAGGAAGGATGTATATACTTTTCTCATAATTCAGCCTGATAAGAATTATTTGTTCTTCTCTTTATATAATAAGACACATGAAACAGGCAAAAGTCTAAAAAAAATATTGAAAAAATAAAAAAAACCTCGGAGTCCGCTCCACAAGCCGTATTTCAGGTGCATAAATTTTTAAAATAATTGAGAGGGGTGGTGCAAAAAATAAAAGAAGCCGCTCTTCGGCGGCTTCCTGAATATTTATTTCCTTCGGTTTGCTTACTGCATCAGCAGCACTTTGAAGAAATAATCGGCATAGGCAAGCACGGAGTATTTTATGTGGAACACGCCGAGCGGCACTCCGAGGATAATTATCAGGAAAATGGCTCCGGAGAAATAAACATATGAGGGGCGCTTATCGAACACCACTGCCGTGGAGCGCAATATCCTGAAGAGCACCCAGATGGAAAGCCCGGCGAACGCGATCGTGAAAAGAAGGATCGAGAGGCTGCTGAGGACGTAAAGGCGTATCAGCACGATCGAGAAAGGCAGGAGGGCAATCATCGGGATGGCCGACCACGTGGCGATTGCAAGCGTGTCGTTCAGATAGATCCTTGCCCTGAGGAGGAAAGCCGTGCCCTTGAGCAGGATTGCAACGCCGAAAACAACCAGGAGAGTGACCGCCGAGAGCATGAGCATGTTCACTTCAGGCATCCAGACAAGGCGGAAGAAAAATTCCCTCAGCCCGTTGCATGGGAAGAGGAACATCAAAATATACTGGGCGTGCAATTCCGCGCGATAATAAAATAGCGTGGAGGAAAGGAAAATCCCGATAGTGAACGAGATCAGCAATGCCAGCATGATAGTCTGCACGGAGGAGATAATCCTCTGGTCGCGGATGTCAGCATAGAAATTGTATGGCCGGAGCAGGCACCTGAAGAGGTATTCCCTGAATCTCCTGAACCTGTTGACGAGCACCAAAAATGCCACGAGCAGCGCGAGGCCGAACACGATGAAGAGCAGCGGCGTCTGCTCGACGTAGCTCCCGGCGTTCAGCAGGGGCTCGCGCTCGTTGTTGAAAAGAGCCTGAAGCATGTTGAACGACAGCCTCGCGTGGCGGTCGCGGTCCACGAGCCCGCGCGAGCAGAGGAATATGTCGTCGTTGTCGCATATGAGAAGCGGGTTGTTCAACTCGTAATCATTGAACGAGCTGACAACGCTTCCCGCGGCCCCGGAGCTCCTGCCGAGCTTGAACAGGCTGGAAATGCCGTAGGCCTGATACTCGATCGAGAGCGGGTCGGAGTAGCCGCTGTGGTTGTTGGGCTGTATGGCGTAGCCATACGAAAGGAAAAAGGGCTTGCCCTTGATCTCGGCTTTTATTTTCTCGATCTTGGCCGAAAGCTCGTTCACGTCGGTGCAGCTGCCGGTTTCGATGCCCACGAGATCCACGTTGCCCGTGTAGATGCTTTTCTGCCCGAGCTTGACTGTCTTGTAAAGGAATTTGGAAGATGCCGACCTGAAGAGAGCGGCAATATCGTTTGTATATTTTTCTGTGATCGGGCTCTTCTCGTAAAGCCCCTCTGAGATGCCCCACGCGAAGACGGATGGGTGGCTGTCGTAGTTGATGCAGTACTGCCTGGCGAGGTTGGCCATGATAACCTTGATCTCGTCCAGAGCGAGCACGGGAGCGGGCACGTCATAGATCGGCAGCTCGATCATGAGCAGCAGGCCGTAGCGGTCGCAAAGATCAACCAGGTAGGGATGCGGTGCA
>CAZIHB010000462.1:0-2422 GCA_964538535.1 uncultured Hyphomicrobiales bacterium
AAAGGCGTCAAGCTCTCCAAGCTTTTTGCCATTCAGCCCGGACATAAGGAAAAATGCAAGCCCCGAGAAGAATATCGCCCAGACAAGGCGCAAGGCTCCGACGCCCTGGGTTGGCGCATCATGCGGAAGCCTGAACAGGCCGAGTATATAAAGCGCGATTAACACGAAAATTCCGATCCAAATGCCGACAAAAAGCTCTTTCGGCATGATTCCCCAACTCCAGACAAGATCTGCATTGCTCACGAATTTGATAGCCGCGGCAATTTCAAGAAATCCCATCACAACTTTCACGTTGTTCATCCATCCACCGGCTTTGGGAAGTGTCTTCATTGCCGAAGGAAAAAGCGCGAGTAGAAAGAACGGTGACGCAAAAACGGCAGAGAAACCAAGCATGCCGATGATCGGATAGAACCACTCGCCTGTGCTCGCGGAAATAAGAGCCGATCCGACAAATGGCACCGTGCAGGTAAACGACGTGAGAGAGAAGGTCAGTGCCATCAAAAAGACGCTCACCACGCCCGATCCCTGACTCTTTGCATTAAGCTTGTTCAGCAGCGCGGTTGGTACTTGAATTTCAAAAGCACCAAAAAGATTAAGCGAGAAAATGATAAAAATGGCGGCTATGAGAATATTGACCCAGCCATTAGTGGCAAAGTCCCTGATCCCCGTGGCTCCGAATATCAAAGCGAGAATGATGCCCAGAGCTGTAAAAGTAGTTATGATGCCGAAAGCGTATATTAATGAGTCGCGCAAGCCCTTGCCCTTGTGTGTTTCGGCCCTCTTCGTGAAGAATGACACCGTTATCGGCACCATCGGGAACACGCAGGGAGTCAGCAATGCCAATGCTCCGGCCGACATTGCAAACCAAAGGAACGAGAACACGCCCCTGCTTTTCATCGTGTCGATTTGCTTTTGCGATTCGGTGGTGCCGCCCTTCTGAGCATCTGTACTTTTTTTCAAATTCGAAGACGCAACGGAATCCATCTGTTTCTTACTATCAGGCACGTTTGCCGTCTCATCGGTAAAATCAAGGTCATTGCCGGCCTTGTATGTTTCCTTCAGTACCACTGTTTTATAATCGTCCGGAGGCAGGCAGCTTGCTGTATCGCACAATTGCATGAAGGCAACAACAGTGATCTTATCTTTCGAAAAATCGATATCTTTCTTCGCCAACACAGGAATTTCAATTGATGTGCTTCCTTCCATCAGCTCGATTTTTGTCCTGAATCCTTCATCGTATTTAGTAATCAGCCTGGCTACTTTCGGCTTGCCTTTCACTTGAATCACATCGGCAGGTTTAAGCGAGAATTCGGTCGGAGTCGGGCCTATTCCGTCGGGGCCGATAATTTCACGAAGGCCGTATCCATGCCAGTGCTTATCAAAATTCACACTTAGCTTTATGGAAAATTTTTCCCCGGCCTTGGCGGTCAATTGAGACGGCCGTGCAGAAAGCTTCACGTGTTGCTTCGAGCCCTGAGCCGTGGCCGGAACAACTATCGATAAAAGCATGAGAATTGCAATCAGTCTTCTAAACATTAAAATAAACTCCAAAGAAAAAAATTAAAAATCACACCTGTATCTTATCAATAACACTTCTTCTTTGTAATTGGTTACACTTTTCTCCCGAAAGCCGGTTATTCGCTACTCGTCATCGCCCTGAAAATAGTTGATCAGCCGCTGCTCGCTGAAAGCTCTGCTGTGGCTGTGTTTGTTCTGAATTTTTTCTTTTAATTTCTCCGAGAAGACCTGGGCTGCATTATAGCCGTATGTCCTAAGCAGGTAATTAATTGCAATGACTTCAGCGATAACTGTTATATTCTTGCCCGGAAAAATCGGCAGCTTGACGTACGAGATTTCGCATCCCATCACCTCAAGCGGCGTTTCATCCAGGCCGGTGCGCGTGTAGTCTCCCGTCTGGCTCCAATCCTCGAGTTCAACTATTATTTCGAGCCTCTTCTGAAACCTTATGGACCTGATGCCGAACATCTGTCTGACATCAATTATCCCCAGCCCCCTGATCTCCATGAAATGCTGAACAAGGCTTGTGCCGGTGCCGATAATAATCTGTTCGCGCTTCTTGGTCAGCATCACAACATCATCCGCCACAACCCTGTGCCCCCTTTCCACCAGATCAAGGGCAATTTCACTCTTACCGATGCCGCTTCGCCCGACAAAAAGCAGGCCCACGCCGTAAACATCCATAAACGAGCCATGGACAACTATCTGAGGGGCAAATTGATCATCGAGAAATTCCGAGAGAAGGGAAAATGCTTTTGTTGTATCAAAATGAGTCGAAAAAACAGGAATCCCCCTTGCTTCGGCAATTTCAATCAATTCCTTATCGAGCTTATGGGAATTTGTCAGCACAATGCAAGGAATAGCAAACTGTGTGATTGTCTGGAAAGCTTTTATTCTGTTCTCA
>CAZIHB010000463.1:0-2421 GCA_964538535.1 uncultured Hyphomicrobiales bacterium
ATCGTGCCGGCCGGCAGCCCGGCCGCTGCATCGAGCAGCTTCCCGGCAGAGCCGAAGAAAGCCGTTACAGTGGCCGCCCTGCCGATAAATTCGAATCCGCTGCACGGGGCGGGGCGCTCGGAGGCATAAACAAGAGACCCCTCGGAATTGTGGATCAGCGTGATGTCAGGCCGAGAGGAAAGCAGCGCAAGGGCATCAGCCCTGTATGCCGATTTTTTCCTGAAAGTATCGAACGACGCGGAGTAAAGCATGAGAGAGTCCCTCGAGACGACGATGGGCTCGTCGGCGCAATCAGAAACTATTTCCGTGAAGGGGGCAGTCCGCTCGTGAATGAGTTTATACTTGATGCGGTATCCCGCCCTGTCGGAGTGGTCAAGCATGGAGGGGTAAATCATTTTCAGGCCGGCAGATGCAAGCTCGAATGCCCTGCAGCGGCTGATCCGGCTGATGCTTCGGGCCGTAGGCACGATTTTCGGGTCGGCCGTGCATATTCCGGGCACGTCGGTCCAGATTATTATATCGTCCGCGCCAGTATATTCGGCGATGAGGGTAGCCGTGAGGTTGGAGCTTTCCATGCCCATTGTTGTCACTTCCCCGGCGGCACTCTTCGCCGTGAAGCCCTGAGTCAGTGTGATACCCGACTTCCGGAGTGCCGGTGCAAGCCGGCTTTTTATTTTTTGGCCCGTTGCATCGAGATCGGGGGTAGCGCCGCAGAAATTGCCATCGGTGACGATTATTTCCGAGGAGTCAACGACCTCGAATGCAAAATCATGTTCGCGGAAGAACGCGGCAACCGTGGCAAGGGCCAGCTGCTCGCCCCTGCCGAGCACGAGATCGAGAGTGCGGGGCGTCAGCTCTCCCGTGATGCTGACTCCACGAAATATCCCCTCGAGGAAAAGCTCAGCTGAACGAAATTCTTCAATCAGGGATTCGAGTAAATTCTTTTTCCTGATGATGGCCCGCGCCAGACTCTCGTGATATTGCATGATCCCGCGAAGCACCGAGCCGGACTCGGCCTCTTTGCCGGCTTCGGCAAGCCGTGCGGCATTCGCGAGCTGGGAGGTGGTCTTCGAAAAAGCAGAGATGACAACGGCAATCGGCGCCGAGCTCTTTGCTTTCATGATATTGAGCATGGAGTTGAATCCACGAGCCTCGTTAAGAACCGCGCCGCCAAATTTCATCACGAACATAATGCCGCCTCAATGCTTTTTCCAAAAAAACAAAACTAACCATTGGATGCAAAAAATAAAAGCACGCGATGGCAGACAAATCCGCTTATCAGCTAAAGAACGGCGGGAAAGAATAATTAAAAATAATCGTGTAACTTTTAGCATTTATCAAGTGTCTCTATACTTGGTAAAAGTAAATATTGGATCAGATAGAGCGGGAAACTAAGTGGCAAGGTTCTTCAGAATATTCTTGATATTGATAATGCTTGTGGCCGGAGCGGCCACCGCGAGTGCTGATTTGTTGCTTGACGTGAAAATGACAGACGATGTTTCGAGCATCGCGATAAAATTTCCGCTCTTCTCGGCCAGGATAATGGCCACGAGGGACGGCGCGCCCGTGACGCTCGGCACCAGGCAGGTGGTGATAGCAGAGAACGGCGTCTATGCCTTGGTGCCGGTCAGCGTGGCTGCACCTGATTCAGACGGGTGGCAGGAAGTAGTGTGGAATTCAAAAGTCGATATAGACGGCCAGTTCTATGTGGCGAAAATATATGCCATAGACGACGGCGATCTGGCCGAAGCAATGGCTTACAACATGGCAGCCGAGGCCCCGGCGATATTTTATACCAATGACAAGAACACGGGCATTGATGATCTGGATTGGGGGAAAGTGCCGGCCAATTCAAAAGTGGTGAAGCAGGTAAGGGCGTTCTGCTATGGAGAGCACGATCCGAATGATCCGAAAGTCGAACTGCCTGTTATTATAGATTCTGCAAAGATATCCAACAAAGATTTCAGCATAGAGTGGCTCGGCTCGGATTCGGACCCGACATCGATAGGGAAGCAGCCGCCGTTCAAGATGGTGCCGGGATTCCGCTATTGGATGAACATCACGTTCGTCCCGTCTGCGGATCAGTACTACGCGGAATACCTTACAATTTATTTTGCCGGCGGAGGCATCAAGAGGCTGCCTATCTATGCCAACAGCTACCCGATAGAGACGAAGTCCGTGCTCACGCTCCTTCAGCCGAATGGCAATGAAAAGCTTCGCCCCTGCGAGAATTACACGATAAAATGGAAAGGACACTCGCAGAGCATGCCCGTGAAAATTCTGTTCTCGCCCGATGGCGGTGCCAGCTGGGAAGAGATTGCACAGGTGCGCGATTCGTTATACAACTGGACGGTGCCGGATGTGGTGACCAGCGGGGCCATGATCAAAATCCGCCAAGAGTTCCGGGAATCACAGCAATAC
>CAZIHB010000464.1:0-2417 GCA_964538535.1 uncultured Hyphomicrobiales bacterium
CGTCAGGCTGTCTGAATTCGGCACAGTTTACCGCTACGAGCAGAGCGGCGAGCTCCACGGACTGACGAGGGTCAGGGGATTCACCCAGGATGATGCTCATATTTTCTGTACGACCGACCAGCTTAAAGACGAATTCAAAAAAGTGATCGAAATTGTTCTTATTCTCTTTAAGACACTCGGGTTCGAAAATTATATAGCTCAGATTTCGCTTCGCGACCCCAACGATAAGCAGAAGTACATCGGCACAGACGAGAACTGGGATAAAGCAGAGAGAGCCATTATCGAGGCAACCGAGGAGATGGGCATGAACACGATCTCGGAGCTTGGCGAGGCGGCTTTCTACGGGCCGAAGCTTGATTTCATGGTGCGCGATGCAATAGGCAGAAAATGGCAGCTCGGCACGGTTCAGGTGGACTACAACCTGCCAGAGCGCTTCGGACTTGAATATATCGGCGCGGACAACCAGGCGCACAGGCCTGTAATGATTCACAGGGCGCCCTTCGGCTCCATGGAGAGGTTCGTTGCCATTTTGATTGAGCATTTCGCCGGCAATTTCCCCTTCTGGCTTGCACCGGATCAGGTGAGTGTGCTTCCGATTTCGCAGGCTCAATATGATTATGCCGGGCAATTACGCTCCAGATTGGATGACATGGGGATAAGGGCCGGTTTGGACCTGAGAAGCGAGAAAATCAACCGCAAGATCGCCGAGAGCGAGCAGAAGAAAATTCCATACGCCTTGATTGTCGGCGCGAAGGAGATGGAAAACGGCACAGTATCCGTGCGTGAGCATGGGGTGGGCGATGTCGGCACCATGACGGTGGACGAGGTGATTGCTCTTTTTGCCAGGCTCAACGTGCCCGGCGGAAAGAAAAACTAACGGCTTTCCCGAAATATCAGGAAAATGATGACAGGGCCGCTCGAGGATTCGGGCGGCTTTTTTTTTATTTGCTGCTTCCTGAAATGACGGCGAAGGATGGCGGAAAATAAATATTAAGTGTGTTTACAATATATAGCTGCAATATTAAGTCCCATCATGTGACAAGTTTTAAACATGGTTCGCTGCGTATTGATAATTTTGATAATTTGTAGTAATAATGCTTATTGTATTAACGGAATAAGTGTGAGAGCAGATCGAGACCGGTATATGAGGGGAATAAGGATAGTAATTCTGCTGTCCGTGTTATTATTGTCGGGCAGAGGCAATGCAATATCACAGGACACGTTATCAACGGAAATAAATCAGTTCATCGACAGCCTGCTGAAAGAGAATTCCCTGAAAGAGAAGGAATTAAGCTTTCCGGACGCGCAGCCGCTGCCAAGGTTTTTCCGGACGGCGATTCAGCCGGAGCTTCTGAAGAATCCGAAAGAAATTGGCAGTGAGATAGAGTTTTATTCATCTACGCTCGACAGGATGAGCAAAACAAATATCGACCTGCTTTCCACGAGGATATTTGAAGATCTGAAGATGAGGAAAAACAAGCTTGTCAATTTCGACAACTTGCTGCCTGTCGAGCAAATAAATAAAAAACTCGGCATCAACACCGATTCAGTATTCGGCTTTCTTGGCGGAATGGCCGTGAGGCAGTATATTTCACCTTTATTGCAGTTTATTGAAGTCATCGAAAAGGATTTCCTGTTCTCGAGTGATAAAAATGCGCGTCAGCTTGTGAAGGAATTCGAAAAGGTTTACGGCCGGCCCTTCAAATCCAAGGATGCTCTGAGTGCCAGGCTGGAATTGCAGAATTCCGCCGACGAAAACAGAAGCTATTTTGTAAAGGCTTCGATACTTTATCAATCTGAATTAATCAGCTACGGGATGTCGCTTCACAGGACTATGCTCAAGCTGAACGAGAGTAATTCCAAATTGAGGAAGATGCTCATCGACAGCCTGAGATCCAAGACAGTGATGACAAAATACGGCAGGATAGCGCTCGGCGGGGCAGGCAACGACCAATACTCCGGTGATTATTTCTTTATATTTGATATTGGCGGAAATGATACTTACAATTTTGATGATATTGATGCAGAGCGCTCGAGGGTGCAGATAGCCGAGATGGTGGTGGACTGCGATGGCAATGACGTCTATAATGCCGGGAACCGCGGGCTTGGCGGTGCCAATTTCAGCGTGAACCTGCTCTATGACCTTGGTGGAAACGATACATATAAAGCCGGGGATTATTCACTCGGCGCCGGATTCTTCGGTGTGGGGATTCTCTACGATCAGTCCGGTGACGATAAGTATTACGGCGGCAGGTACACGATGGGCGCCGCGAGCTTCGGCATTGGAATGCTTTACGATAAATCGGGCAATGACAAATACTATTCAAAATCCTTCTCCCAAGGGTTTGGCGGCACAGCCGGGGCCGGAATTCTTTATGACGGCGGCGGGGATGACTCCTACGAATCAACAGGGGACA
>CAZIHB010000465.1:0-2404 GCA_964538535.1 uncultured Hyphomicrobiales bacterium
TCAGGCTGGCCAATGACATACCTATTGCTATTGAAGAGGTCTTCATTCCGGAAAGATATTGCCCGCGGCTTGAAGCATTTGACCTGAAAGCTTCACTTTATAAGCTTTTGAAGGAGGAATATTCCTTTTCGATAAGCTATATCGACAATGTGATTGAGGCGTCCAAACCAACGAAAGAAGAGAAAAAGCTGCTCGATCTGCCTGATGTCACACCAGTTTTAAGGATCACAAATACAAGCCATAATGATGATGGGGTCAGGCTTTTTTATGAAAAGGATGTTTACCGCTCGGACGAATATACGTACAACGTCCGGATCTATATGAACAGAGAGAGATAAACCAAAAACACAAATTATTAATGAACCATATTGATTCCTAAAAATGACCATGATATAATTTGAATTAGATGGTATATACCACTATACATATATACCGATAAAGGGAGGATTTATGATGACATTAATGTGGAGTGAAATAAAGGAAGAGCCGCAGGTGGTAGAAAACTGCCTGAACCGCAATATGGACATTTTGTCAAAAATCGTCGACAATATCAGAAAATCGGATATCGACCGTGTCATGATAGCAGCCAGAGGTACGTCGGATCACGCAGCCGTATATGCAAAATACATTATTGAAATTACGCTTGGTATCCCTGTTGCGCTCGCAGCGCCGTCCGTATTTACCGTATATCATAGGAACCTTAAGCTGGACAGGACACTGGTGATCGGCATTTCCCAGTCGGGAAAAGCCGCCGATGTACTGGAAGTGATCAAAGCTGCCAATCTGGCGGGCGCGCTTACAGTAAGCATTACCAACTTTTCTGATTCACTGCTCGCACTTGAAGCGAAATACCATTTGGACTGCAGCGCAGGCCTTGAAAAAAGTGTAGCGGCTACAAAGACGTTTCTCGCGCAGCTGACGCTGCTGGCATCTCTTACCGCAATATGGGCAAAGGATGGTGCGCTTCTTGATAAAATAAAAAAGATCCCGCTGGGAATAACTAATATCATCGAGAATTCGGCTTATATCAGCGAAAAGGTGCAGCGCTACCGTTACATGGAGGAGTGCTTTGTTCTGGCCAGAGGCGTGAATTATCCCATTGCTCTCGAAACCGCACTGAAGATACAGGAAACCTGCTATGTAAGGGCTAAAGCCTATGCAACATCGGACTTTTATCATGGGCCTTATGCTATGATTGAGAAGGACATGCCCGTATTTGTCATTGCTCCCGCCGGACCTTCGCTCGGTGATGTAAAAGAGATGATCACAAGGCTGAAAGGCAGCGGAGCGGAACTGATTATTATTTCCGACGACAGGGAGATGCTTGATCTGGGAGATTGCTCGTTCTCCATTCCTGCAACAAATAATGATTTACTATCTCCATTTTACAATGTTGTCATTGCCCAGATATTCGCCTGTAACCTTTCGCTTGCAAAAGGACTCAATCCGGACAGCCCAAGGGAACTAAAGAAGGTAACTATCACCAAATAGCTGCATAAAAAACTGGATACAGGCTGTATTGCCTGAAAGTTTACATATTTTGATAATCTCGAGGAGGTTCATGATTATGAAAGGTATTATTCCGGATACAAAACCCAAACTTTTGCCACCATTGGATCCTGAGTTTTGTCCGGCAGCACTGGCAAACAAGTCTTTCCTTAGAGCCGTTAGAGCTTCAGGGAAAAATGTGTCGGCAGCCATAGCCCTTGAACGTTCCGACGGCTTGATTTCAACATACCGGACGCAAGTTTATGCCCAGGGAAGCGGACACGAGGAGGAGAGTTGTTTCTATATCGACAGACTGGTAAAAGCTCTTTTATGGGTGAGAGGTGGTTGGAAAATCATTATCGGCGGGCCTGAGTACATTGGAGAATACATCAGGGATGCTTACAAGAAAGGCGGTTCAAGAGAATTTGACGCTATTTTTATGGGAAAGGTGTATGAAAAGCCTTTTACCGTCGTTATAACTGAAACGGATAAGGTACCTTCCCCCAAAGAAGGCGCAACTCCGGTAGGAAGGCATCTGGACGGCTGCCGTATCGGATTTGATGCGGGTGGAAGTGACAGAAAGGTCTCTGCCGTAGTTGACGGAAAAGCAGTGTACAGTGAAGAAGTGGTATGGTATCCCAAGCTTCAGAGTGACCCTGAGTATCATTATGATGGGATCCTTGCAGCCATGAAGTCTGCTGCAGCCCATATGCCGCGTGTGGATGCGATCGGGGTAAGCTCGGCAGGCATTTATATCAATAACAGGGTCATGGTCGCTTCACTTTTTCTCAAAGTGCCGGAAGATTTGTTTGAGAAAAAGGTAAAGGACATTTTTATCCGGGTACAAAAAGAATTCAACGGAGTGCCGCTTCAGGTTGCAAATGACGGAGATGTAACGGCTCTGGCCGGCGCAATG
>CAZIHB010000466.1:0-2403 GCA_964538535.1 uncultured Hyphomicrobiales bacterium
CACATTGATGCGGGCAAAACAACCACTACAGAGAGGATTTTGTTTTATTCCGGTTATTTGCATAAGATTGGAGCTGTTGATGAAGGTACCGCTTTCACGGACTACATGGACCAGGAAAAAGAGCGCGGCATAACGATCATGAGTGCCGCCACCACGTGCTACTGGAAGGATTATCAGATAAACATCATCGATACCCCGGGGCACGTTGACTTTACTGCCGAGGTTCAGAGGTCGCTCAGAGTGCTCGACGGCGCCATCGCCATTTTCTGCGCGGTGGGCGGAGTGGAGCCCCAGAGCGAGACCGTGTGGCATCAGGCCGACCAGTACTCTGTGCCGAGGATAGCTTACGTGAACAAACTTGACCGCGTGGGCGCAGACTTCAGCAGGGTGCTCGGCATGATGAGGGAAAGGCTTCAGGCAAGGCCCGTGGCGCTTCAGATGCCCATGGGCGTGGAGGACAGATTCCAGGGCATTATCGATCTCGTGAGGATGAAGGCGCTTTATTTCGACGCTGAGTCACAGGGCTTGGAAATACGCGAAGACGAGATACCCGGCGAGTATGCAGGGGAAGCACTCCGATTGAGGGGCGAGCTCGTTGACGCCGCAGCCGAAGCCGATGATTCGCTTCTCGAGAAGTATCTGGCCGGTGAGGAACTGAGTGAAGAAGATATCAGGACGGGCGTCAGAAAGCTGACGCTCGCTCTGCAGGCAGTGCCGGTCTTCTGTGGCTCCTCGCTTCGCAACGCGGGCGTCCAGCCGCTTATTGATGCCGTGATTGACTACCTCCCCTCGCCCCTTGAAGTGAAATACTTCGACGGCTACGACGCGGAGGATGGCGGCAAGAGGCTGAAACGCGGCCCCTCGGATGATGAACCTTTCTCGGCGCTGGCTTTCAAGATACTGACCGACCCCTACGTGGGAAAGCTGACTTTCATCAGGATCTATTCCGGCACGGTTAAAGTCGGGCAAAGCATGGAGAACGCCTCCGTCGGCAAGAAGGAAAAATTCCTGAAGCTGATGCGCGTTCAGGCCAACAGGCGTGAGGAGATACCCGAGGCGGGAGCCGGCGATATAGTTGCCGTCCCCGGGCTGAGATTCACGAGGACAGGCGACACGCTCTGCGACGCGGCTCACAAGATCATATACGAGAAGATACGCTTTGCCGAACCGGTGATCAACCAGGCAATCGAGGCGAAGACGCTGGCCGACCAGGTGAAAATGCTCGAAGTGCTTCAGAAGCTGAGCGAGGAAGATCCAAGCTTCAAATACTCGGCTGATGATGACTCCGGCCAGACGATTATAAGCGGCGTCGGCGAGCTTCATCTCGAGATCATGGTGGACAGGCTGCTGAGAGAGTTCAAGGTGCCTGCAAGGGTCGGGAAGCCCCAGGTGGCCTACAGGGAATCAGTCGGCAGCAAGGCAAGGGCAGAAGGATTGTTTGACAAACCGGTCAGCGGAAAGAATCAGTACGGCCATGTCGTTGTCGAGATAGCACCGGGAAAGCAGGGCTCGGGCCTGAAGGTGGAGAACTCTCTACCCAGGATTCCGAAAATGAGCGATCAGATCGTGAAAGCGATGGAGACGGGAGCCATGGAGGCGCTTCAGGTGGGAGCAAGCGGCTACCCGATGATAGACACGATGGTGAGGCTGGTTGACACAAATTTCTCGGAGGAATCGTCAACAGAGCTCGGGCACAAGATAGCTGCCTCGATGGCAGTGAAAGATGCGGCAAGAACGGCAGTTCCGGTGATACTCGAGCCTGTATTCAGGGTTGAAATTGTATCTCCAGAAGATTACGTGGGAGATGTGATTTCAGATCTGAACTCCAGGCGGGGCAAGATCGAGGGCATCACGCAGCGAGGTGTGATGCAGGTGGTTTCGGGCACAGCGCCGATGTCGGAGATGTTCGGCTACGTGACGAAGCTGAGGTCAATATCGCAGGGACGGGCAAGCTACACGATGACGTTCTCGCACTACGAGCCTGCGGTTATAAAGCAGGCATATTAGAAGGATTATAGGATTTATCTGTTATTATAAATAAAAATTAAATAACAAAAGGAGCATTAGGAAATGGCTAAAGAAAAATTTGATCGTTCGAAACCACACGTGAACGTGGGTACAATCGGTCACGTTGACCACGGTAAAACAACATTGACAGCTGCTATCACGATGGCACTTGCAATCAAGCTTGGCGGCGAAGTCCGTACGTTTGATTCAATCGACAACGCACCGGAAGAGAAAGCACGCGGAATAACAATTGCCACGGCACACGTTGAGTATTCGACAGAAAAGCGTCACTACGCACACGTTGACTGCCCCGGCCACGCTGACTACATCAAGAACATGATCACGGGTGCCGCACAGATGGACGGCGCCATCCTTGTACGCGCAGCAACTGACGGC
>CAZIHB010000467.1:0-2383 GCA_964538535.1 uncultured Hyphomicrobiales bacterium
TTATAGTAATGCAATGTAATAAACTGAGTTCGGTGCGCTGCTTAACTAAAAATAAAGGCTGAATAGGTATTAAAAATCAATAGTAAATTCCCTGTAATTATGTTTTTGGATGCGAAATGTGGGACTCGACTCCCCCGGGCAGAATAAAAAAATATATTATTATGTAGTAATAAATAAGATATTCGGTAGATGAAAAAGGGACACGTCCTGTCAGTTTAAGTCTATAGACAGACTGATTCCGCGGCAGCCTGCCCGGCCCTGAGCTGCCGCCTGAAATGTATGCTCCCTGTCGGCTTAAGTCAATAGACAGGCTGGTTCTACGGCAGTCTGCCAAGGTCGAGGTTGCCGCCTGATAAAATTATACCGGCCGCGGCACCCGCGAATTTTGATTTATGCTGCAGAATGGCGCCAAGAGGCACAGCCGAGGATGGCTCTATAATGATTTTCATGCGTTCCCACACCAGCCTCATCGCTTTGATTATATTTTCCTCGCTCACGGTCACAATCTCGTCAACATTATCTTTGATTATGGCGAAATTCATCTCACCAAGCGAGGTCAGCAGGCCGTCTGCGATGGTCTTTGGATTGACTGAAGGAATGATTTTCCCGGCGAGCAGCGACCTGCAGGCGTCGTCGGCCCCGGCAGGTTCTGCCGCGATCATCCCGGCAGAGGGCAGGAGTGCCTTGACTGCAATTGACGTGCCGCCTGTCAGCCCGCCGCCACCGACGGGCGTCATTACGACGTCCAGCCCGGGGACGTCCTCGATAAGCTCGAGTGCTGCAGTGCCCTGCCCCGCGATCACGTTGAAATTATTATAAGGATGTATCTCCGTTGCGCCGGTGCGCTCGATTACTGCAGCGAGCGTGGATTCCCGGGCGGCAAGATTGGGCTCGCAAAGCACAATCTCTGCCCCATATCCTGCAACGGCGGCTTTCTTAACTTCCGGTGAGTTCGACGGCATGACGATTGTGGCTTTCATGCCGCGCGTTCGTGCCGCGAGCGCGAGCGCCTGCGCGTGGTTTCCGGAGGAGTGGGTGGCAACGCCCCGCGATGATGCCGCTTCCGTCAGGCGGAGCACGGCGTTCGTGGCGCCGCGGAACTTAAACGCTCCCACTTTCTGAAAATTCTCGCATTTGAAAAATATTCGGGCACCGGCTATCTCGTTGATGGCGCTTGAACTCATTACCGGAGTGCGGTGAATGAAGGGCTTGATTAAAGAATGCGCCTTCATTATATCATCATAACATGGCAGGATATACATTATTTATTATTGAATTATTACACAAACATTTTATGACGCTTCGCGAGATACTCCACCAGGGCCTTGTCGAATGGCTTCGAAGTGTCGGCAAGGAAGTAGTCAATGTTGCGGTTCAGACACTCCTTTTTCAGGTAGGCCGTGAAGTCGCGCATCGCACCGGCGTAGGACTTTTGCAGCTGGAAGGGCTGGGTTATCATTTCCTCGCCCGTTTCCATGTCCCTGAAATTTGCTGCAGAGCTGAACTTGAAGTCGATCTCGCGCGGATCGAGCACCTGCATGGCCAGCACCTCGTGGTTCTTGTGCCTGAAGTGGCCCAGAGCTTTGAGCACCGAATCAGGGTCGTCGAAGAAGTCGCTGATCACGATGACGAGCCCCCTCCGCTTGATGCGCTCGGCGAGCAGGCCCAGGGCGTCAGCCGTGCCCGTATCCTTCTGAGTTTCGGTTGTCTCGAGCGTTTTAAGTATCGAGCTGATATACGAAGGCTTGGAGTTCGGCGGCAGGAACTTGTGCACCTCGGTGTCGTAAAGAGCGAGGCCGGCTGCATCCCTCTGGTTGATCATAAGATAGCTGAGGGCAGCGGCAAGGTAAGCACCATAATCAAACTTGCTGATATTTCCCTTCGAGGCATAGCCCATCGAGCCGCTCGTATCAAGCGCGACGACGCACCGCAGGTTGGTCTCTTCCTCATATTGCTTGACGTAGAAACGATTCGAGCGGGCATAGACCTTCCAGTCGATGTGCTTCAGCTCGTCCCCGGGGCGATATTGCCTGTACTCTGCAAACTCGACACTGAACCCGTGATAGGGCGAGCGGTGCAGCCCCGTGATGAATCCCTCCACGACGAGCCGGGCCCTGAGCTCCATGTTGCCCAGTGCCGCGATGACGTCGGGCTGCAAGTATTTTCTATAATCATTCATGCTCAATCATCTCAAATATCAAATTGCAAATTAGATAATAAAATGGAAAAATATAATTGAAAAGATTGCCGAGGCTGCAGCCCGACAGTTTTCACCCCGCTGTCAAATTTTTTTAAATTCAGGTGTAACGATTTGGCTGTTCAACTGTCTATTATAGAAGTGAAGTGTTGATTTTTTAAAAATAGATTTTCAGGAGTGCATAAT
>CAZIHB010000468.1:0-2373 GCA_964538535.1 uncultured Hyphomicrobiales bacterium
CTGCCCGGCGTCACAGTCAGGGCGAACTATGCCGAGGAAAGAAAATCACCGGTTCCTTTCGCCGAGTTCAGCAGGTCTGAAATTGAAAAACAGTACAACGTGCAGGATCTGCCTCAATTGATCAGCGAGATGCCCTCGGTGCTGTCATTCTCGGAGGGTGGCAGCGGCGTGGGATACTCGAACCTGACCATGCGCGGGTTTCACCAGAGGCGAATTTCGGTGCTTATCAATGGCATTCCTCAGAATGACCCTGAGGACCACAACGTTTACTGGATTGATTTCCCTGATCTGGCGTCGAACGTGGGCGCCATACAGGTGCAGCGCGGCGCTGGCCTGATGAACTACGGCCCCGCGGCCATTGGCGGGAGCATCTCGCTCACAACGAGCAATTTCATCAACAATCCCGGCATCAGGATTTACGCCGGCAGCGGATTCCAGGAGCTTGGCGGTTTGAACGAGAAATTCAATAACAGCGTGAATAAATACGCGGTTGAGTTCTCCTCGGGCATAACCGATAATTACGCGTTCTATGGCCGCCTCTCGAGAATAAACTCATTTGGCTACAGGAACCAATCCTATTCGACCCTGAACAGCTACTTTTTCAGTGCCGCGCGGTTCGATGGCAGGCTGACAACGCAGATAAACCTGTTCGGCGGGCCGCTTGCCGACGGGCTTGCCTATACCGGGCTGCCGAAATCGTATATCGGCGACAAGGCGCTCCGCCGCTTGAATTATAATTATTGGAATTATGATTCCACCGGGAAAAATATCGAGTGGATCACTCCGCGCAGGGCACAGGAAAAAGAAGAATTCACGCAGCCGCATTTCGAGGTGCTTAATGATTGGGCCATATCCGACAGCCTCACGCTGAAGTCCTCCCTGTTCTTTTATTCCGGCGAAGGATATTTTGATTATGACGGCACCGGCTGGACTGACGCGAAATCTTACAGGCTGACCCCCGAGAACGGGTTCCAAAACGCTGCGGACCCGGTGAATCCTATCATCCGTGCATGGGTGGGCAACCGCCAGGGCGGTTGGATACCCAGGCTGGATCTCCGCCATGCACACGGGGAGTTGTCCCTTGGCGCCGAGATCAGAGTACACAGGTCCGGGCATTGGGGCAAAATCGGCTATGCCGAGAACCTGCCCAAGGATTTCGATCCGGATTTCAAATTCTATTCTTATGACGGGGCAAGAGATATTTTCTCGGTGTTTGCAGACGAGAAATACTATCTGCAGGATAATCTGATATTAACCGGTGAGCTGCAGGTTGCGCACCAACGCTATAGCATTTCCAATGAAAAAGCGGGCAAAGTATATACGGAATATAAGACGATTGACGGCGGCACTGCCGGAAACGGCAATGACTTGTTCAACATAAGCTATACTTTCGTGAATCCGCGGCTTGGCCTGAACTGGAATATCGATGAATCGATGAACACTTACTCGATCGTAGCGTTCACCTCCCGCGAGCCCCGAATGGTTAACCTCTATGATGCATCCTCCGCATTCACGGGCAGTGCCCCGCTGTTCGAAGCAAAAGTGGGGACGGACGGCACCCCGGTGTATGATTTCAGCAAGCCGCTCGTCAAGCCCGAGAAGATGTTGAACTGGGAGCTTGGCGGTTCGTATAAAACAAGCGCTTTGTATCTGAACGCGAATTTCTACTGGATGGAATATTTCGACGAACTCGTTAAAAGCGGCAAGGTTGACGTTTTCGGGATGCCGCAGGACGGCAACGCTAAACGCACGCGCCATTATGGAATAGAGCTGACGGGCAAATTGCTGCTGGCAGATACGCGCGCCGGCAGGTTCGAGCTTGGCGGCAACGCCACATTCAGCAGAAACGTGATTCTGGACTATGACTACATCACATCGAGCGGTGCCAAAGTGTCGCTCAAGGACAACGAGGTGGCAGGATTCCCGGATGCGATGGGCAACCTCAGGCTGAATTATTCTCTGGGCAGGCTCTCGGCATCTCTCGTCGGTAAGTTCGTCGGCAGCTTGAAGACTGATAATTACGGCAATATGCTCCCTACAAATGCCGCCCTGAAGGAGGATCTCGGGTCTGAATATTACACCGACAACACACTTGATGCATACACGGTCTTCAATGCCGAGCTTGGTTTCGGGCTCGGAGCTGTCGCCGGATTCAAGTCGCTGACCTTGCGAGCCAGTGTGAATAATCTTGCCAATAATCTTTATGCCTCGGGTGCTGAGGGCAGGTATTTCTTCCCCGCCGCGGAGAGAAATTATTTCTTCGGTATCGAGGCCGGACTTTGATTATGGCGGCTCACGATTAGAAACAATGCTGCTCTAAACGCGATTGTGCAGCAAATTCAAATTATTCATCAGACTAAAAAAGAGCAGGGA
>CAZIHB010000469.1:0-2369 GCA_964538535.1 uncultured Hyphomicrobiales bacterium
GAGATCCATAAGTTCTTGTATATCAATAGATTCCCGCCTGCGCGGGAATGACGAAGAAAGGGTTTATTCGCTGTAATTGAGACTTTTTACACAGTCGCCTGCGCTGGAATGACGAGTCAGGAGCTTTTTACCTGAAATCCGGACTCTTCACACGGATTGGAAGCGCGGCATTGCTCCGCCGATTTTTTTTTCGCGGGAACTTTCTTCCTGTAATTAATTTTTGTTTCTTATACCTTTGGTTATATTTATCCCGCTGTTTCTTCAGCGTGACGCTCCATCGAGTCACGCACTGCCGCCGGCATGTATTTACTTACATTATAGATGCTTAACTATGTATTCAAAACTCGTATCAGCCTCGGTTTACGGCATCGATGCATTTATTGTCGAGATTGAAACCCACATGGAGAATGCGGTACCTTCCTTCTCTATCGTGGGGCTGCCCGATTCGGCCGTCAAAGAGTCGCGGGAGAGGGTCACTGCCGCCATCAAGAATTCCGGATTCACCTTCCCGAACAAGAGAATCACAGTAAACCTTGCCCCTGCGGACATACGCAAGGAGGGCTCCGCATTCGATATGCCCATTGCCCTGGGGATACTCACCGCCATGGGCGTGCTTCCGGCCGAATCGCTCGAGGGCACTATTTCGCTCGGCGAGCTTTCGCTCGAGGGGTCATTGCGCGAGGTTCACGGCGCGCTCTCGATAGCCGTGGAAGCAGACAGAAAGCATTATAAAAAAATTTTCCTGCCAAGGGCGAACGCACCCGAGGCCGCGCTCGTCGAGGGGCTTGAAGTTTATCCCTCCGACAGCCTCCGCGTCGTGGTGGACCACTTGACAGGCGACGGGGCCATCACTCCGGTGAAAATTGATATACCTTCCCTCTTTGCCAATGGCAACGTGGCGCACCACGCGGACCTTGCCGATGTGAAAAGCCAGGAGAACGTGAAGCGCGCGCTCGAGGTGGCCGCCGCCGGCGGGCACAACCTGCTTATGATCGGGCCGCCCGGCTCCGGCAAAACCATGCTCGCTCAGAGAATTCCATCGATTTTGCCGCCTCTCTCACTGCCCGAATCGCTCGAGACCACGAAAATTCATTCCGTGGCCGGGCTCATGGATAAAGATGCCGCGCTTGTCACTCGAAGGCCGTTCAGGTCACCGCATCACACTATTTCCGACGCGGCCCTCGTCGGCGGGGGAATGAATAAAATAAGGCCGGGTGAAATTTCCCTGGCTCACCATGGCGTCCTCTTCCTCGACGAGCTGCCCGAGTTCGCCCGGAACGTGCTGGAAGTGCTCCGCCAGCCGCTCGAGGACAAAAAAATCTGCATCTCGCGCACGAAAATGACAATTGAATACCCCGCCAACTTCATGCTCGTCTGCTCGATGAACCCCTGCCCATGCGGCAACTATGGCGACCCGGCCAAGCAGTGTTCGTGCACCCCGCAGCAGATCCACCGCTACCTGGCAAGGATTTCCGGGCCGCTGCTCGACAGGATTGACATTCACGTGGAGGTGCCGGGCGTGCGCTATCAGGAGCTCGCTTCTGCCAGGCAGGGCGAATCTTCGGCAAACGTCAGGGAGCGGGTCGTCAAGGCGAGAGAAATCCAAAATGAGCGCTACAAGGGCAAGTACGGTATATTTAAAAACGCCGACATGAACTCGAAGGCGATCAAAGCGCACTGCACTCTTGACGAGCCCTCGCAAATGCTGATGAAGATGGCGATGACAAAGCTCGGGCTCTCGGCCAGGGCCTACGTGCGCGTGCTGAAAGTCGCGCGGACCATCGCCGACCTTGCCGCCGCGGATTCCATAAGGCCCGAGCATATAAGCGAGGCAATCCAGTACAGGAGCCTCGACAGGGAATACTGGAAATAGCAGGGCCCCGTTAATACCTTTCCTTCAAAATGACGAAAAGTGCCGCCGAAACAGCGAGTCCCAGGCACCCTGCAAAGACGAGCACGGAGGGCAGGCTGCCGAACCCCGCGAAAACGAACCCGGTCAGCACAGGCCCCGAGGCCTGGCCGAAAAGCGTTATCATCCTGTTGAGCGACATCACCATGCCGCGGTTTTCAGTCACTGCCATCTCTGCCAGCAGCGACTGCACGCTCGGCATGTTTATCCCGTGAGCCACCCCATAGACCGCTGCACCAACGAACATGAGCGGCATGGAGCTGCACAGGGCCATGATCAGAAGCGCGATGCCATAGCCGGCAAAGCCCAGCCTGATAAGCAGCCCGCGGCCGAATCTTCTTGAGAGGCGGCCGAGGAAAGCAGCCATACCTGCCGTCACGAACGACATGGTGGCAAGCAGCATCCCGAAAATTATTTCCGGATGGCTGAATCTGCTTTTGGTCAGGAATGGCAGGAATGA
>CAZIHB010000470.1:0-2367 GCA_964538535.1 uncultured Hyphomicrobiales bacterium
GCCCGCACGAACCGTATAATTGGCGGAGTAGCCCCGTCAAAATACCTAATAAAAATTGAGAAGGAATTAGATTGCGATCAAAGTATGGTTACAGAATTGCTTTCATCACATATGATTGATGCTCAATCACTTTACTCTGATGATTTCTACTCTTTTTTCAATCATAGAAGGAATCTAATATTGAACGCTATAAGTCAGGCTATGGGGAAAAACATTGACTACTCGATCGTAAGTGTCGAGCAGGATTTTCCGCTTAACGAAAGCAATGATGAGTACGAATTAGAAGACGTGATATAATTAAAAAAAATAAGAATGGACAAAGTAAATATGCCCATAAAAATTGCTCTTGTCGGCTATGGCCGGATGGGAAAGGAAATTGAAGGCGTCGCGGGCAGCGACGTGATCATCTCGGCAAGATATGATATCGACAATCCGCTGCCCGAACAAATTGCAGAAGAATTCGACGTGGCCATCGACTTCTCCAATCCCGGCAGCGTGGCCGGCAACGTGAGGACACTCGCGCGAAACCATCGAAACATCGTTATAGGCACCACCGGGTGGTACTCACGGATGCAGGAAATGGAAAGCATCGTGAAAAGCGCCGGTATATGCTGCGTCTGGGGCTCCAATTTCTCCATCGGCGTGAACCTCTTTTTCAGGATCGTGGAGCAAGCGGCCCGGCTGCTCGATAAAGTTGACGGCTACGACGTGGCGGTGCACGAGATGCACCACAGGCACAAAAAGGACAGCCCGAGCGGCACAGCAATAACAATAGCCGATATAATACTGCAAAATTACAGCCGCAAAACCGAAACCTGCAGCGAAGCAGTGCAGGGAGAAATCCCGCCCGGGACGCTTCACGTCTCCTCGCAGAGGGTGGGCGAGGTGCCCGGCACTCACACTGTGATCATGGATTCAGCGGCCGACACGATAGAGCTCACTCACAGGGCCCGCGGCCGCAAAGGATTAGCTCTTGGTGCGCTTTCCGCGGCCAAATGGACAATAGGCCGCGAGGGGTTCTACTCGTTCAACGAAGTGATGGGTGAATTGCTCGATTAAATTTATTTCCGCCGTCATGCACTCCATTTTTGGCTTCAGCGTCAATAATTTCGTGGGGTGAAAATTAACTTATAATTTGAGTTAAGCAATTTTATATGTTTTTTAGAACTCATAACGGGGTGCTTCATGGCGGATTTAAGAGTTAAGTATCTCGGGCTCGACTTAAAGAACCCGATAGTGGCCGGCAGCTCAGGATTGACCAATTCACTCGCCGATATTGCCGCGCTCGAGCAGGCAGGCATCGGAGCCGTGGTGCTCAAATCCATTTTCGAGGAAGAAATCCTCGTTGAAATGAAAAAAAGCATCGTGGAAATGCAGCGTCCGGGCACGATTTATCCCGAAATTTACGATTTTTTCGATTTCAGCGACGCAGAGGACTCCCTGACGAGATACCTCAACCTGGTGGGGAGCGCGAAGAAAGAAACCAAGCTGCCCGTCATAGCGAGCGTTAATTGCATCTCGGCCAACGAGTGGCCGCAGTTCGCCAGGAGAATTGAGGAAGCCGGGGCAGACGCTCTCGAGCTGAACGTGTTCGTGCTGCCATCCGATTTCAACAGGAGCGCGCGCGACAACGAGCAGATTTATTTTGACGTTGTGAGCAACGTGAAAAGTATGATCAAAATTCCGATCTCGCTCAAGATCAGCTATTATTTCTCCAACCTGGCACGAATGATCAGGGAGCTCTCGGAGACCGGCGTCGCGGGGCTGACGCTCTTCAACCGCTTCTACAGCCCGGATATCGACCTCGAGGAGCTGTCGGTCGTTCCTGCTAACATTTACAGCAGCCCGGCTGATATTTCCATATCGCTGCGCTGGATTGCAATAATGGCCAACAGGGTGAAATGCGACCTCGCGGCCTCCACCGGCATTCACGACGGCAAGGCCGTCATCAAGCAGATACTTGCCGGCGCTACTGCAGTTCACGTGGCATCAACCCTCTATAAGAACGGCCCGGCGAAGATCCAGGCCATGGTGGCCGACATCAACAAGTGGATGGACGCGAACGAGTTCGCTGCCATCGAGGACTTCAGGGGCAAACTCAGCCAGAGCAAGACGTTTGACCCGGCTGCCTACGAGCGGGCCCAATTCATGAAATACTTCAGCGGCAGAGTGATGCTCTAAACCGAGAATTTACCAATTATCATGCAATGCCTCCCCGGAAGTTTTCCGCGGGGGCTTTTTTTTTAGTAAATCAATATTGAATTTTTTTTCTACCATTCCGGCAGGCAGACACTCGTAGAATAATTAAATCACAAACTGCAGCAAGGGTCCGAATTTCGGGCCCTTATTCACCATATATCACCGAGC
>CAZIHB010000471.1:0-2358 GCA_964538535.1 uncultured Hyphomicrobiales bacterium
GCCGAAAGCACCACGAACGGCTGGAAGCTTCTTCTCGATTCGACGATCTCGGCCACCTGCTTCATCGCGGCTGCATTTTTGACGGATGTGCCGCCGAATTTCATTACTATCATTATCCTGCCTTAAAAATCAATAAAGCTTGCTAAATGCTCAGCACTCTTGAAATGCACGAGCGCGTGGTCGTCCACGAGTTCCTGCACGGCTTTTTTCGCCTCGCCGAGGGCGATCTTGTGCTTGTAGGCAAAATGCCAGATGTCCGTCGGGTCAATCGAAATTTCCAGCGCGAGCAGCTGCGCGGGAGTCATGGGAAGCCGCTCAGTGAAGAGCGTCCTGGCGCTTTCTATCAGCGTTTTCGATTCAGCATCCACCATGTGCGCGGGAGTGAAGAAATAGTTATCGGCCTCCAGCAGGTCGCAGATGGGGAACCCGCGGCAGACGGAATAGACAAGCAGCGGAAGGAACGAGATGGCCACGATGTAGCGTTCTTCCTCGCTCTCGCTGCCCCAAAGGTCGTTCCAGACGGGTTCGTCCGCCCGGCGGAGCCACTCGAAGAAGGTAATTTCCTTCTCGGGAAGCCTGATCATCCTTTGATTATGATACTTCCGCGCCAGAGCGCCCGCCATGCCGGCATCAATTTCTTCAAAAACCCGCTCGGGAAGGACGAAATAGCCGCCGGATTCCTGCCCGGCGCATATATCGGTCAATTCCTGGTATGTCATCAATCAGCCCCGTTAACTTATGCAGAAACAATACATCAAAAATAAGCAATTTATCTATTCGATAAAATCGCATTAAGGGCATGAATTCAATCAGGCCGCATAATCCTGAACCTGCGCCCCGGCCGCGCTCCCCGGGCCGCCCGCCCGGGGGCTGCCCGTGAATCCGCATATAATTAAGACAGATAGACAGCTCCTATTATTTATTTTTAGAATTTGCGAAAAAGTAATATATTAATCCCAGTGCTATTAGAGTCAAATTTATGGATTAACAATACGACACGGAGAAAAAGTGGACCTATTCGAAAGATGTTACTCCTTCACAAGAGCCGATGAAGTAAAAGCCCTGGGACTGTATCCTTACTTCCGCCCGATCGAAGAAAACGAGGGGCCGGTGGTGACGATAAAAGGAAAGAAATTGGTGATGGCCGGCTCGAACAATTATCTTGGCCTGACAGCCCACCCCAAGGTTAAGGAAGCTGCCAAAGCCGCCGTCGATAAATACGGCACGGGGTGCTCCGGCTCGAGATACCTTACCGGCACTCTTGACCTCCATATCAGGCTCGAGGAAGAGCTGGCCGAGTTCTTGGGAAAGGAAGCAGTGCTGCTCTTTTCTACCGGCTATCAGACGGCGCTGGGCGTTATATCCACGCTTGCTCAAAAAGGCGACTACGTTATCTCCGACAAGGAGAACCATGCCTGCATAATGAACGGCTCCATGCTTGCCAAGGCGGGGTTCGCTGAGTTCCGGCGCTACAAGCACAATGATATGGAAGACCTCGAGAAGGTGCTGGCATCGGTGCCTGAATCAGCATGTAAATTCATTGTTTCGGATGGTGTCTTCTCCGTTTCGGGCGAAATACTGAACCTGCCCGAATACCTGAGAGTGGCGCACAAGTACGGCGCGAGAGTGCTCGTCGATGATGCTCACTCCACGGGCGTGATCGGCGTCGGCGGCAGGGGCACGGCCAGTCATTTCGGCCTCACAGCCGAGACCGACCTCATCATGGGCACATTCTCGAAGACTTTCGCCTCGCTGGGCGGATTCGTGGCCGGGGAGGAAAGAGTGATCAACTATCTGAAGCACCATTCGCCGGCCCTGATCTTCAGTGCCAGCCCGACACCGGCATCGTGCGCTTCCACGCTCGCCGCTCTCGCCCTGCTGAGGGAGCAGCCCGAGATGGTGGACAAGCTGCAGGCTAATGCCTCCTACATGAGAAAGGGATTCAAAGAGCTCGGCTTCAACGTGATTGACAGCAGCACGGCCATCGTGCCCGTTGTCATCGGCGATGCCGATAAATCATTCCTCTGCTGGCGCAAGCTCTATGATGACGGCGTTTTCGTCAACGCGTTCGTCCCGCCGGGAGTGCCGCCCAACATGAGCATGATGCGCACGAGCTACATGGCCTCGCACCAGAAAGAGCACCTCGATAAGATTCTCTCCTCGTTCGAGAAGGTGGGGAAGGAACTGGATCTGCTCTGATCCGGCATTTGAGCGCCCCCGGGGGCGATATGGATGTAATATATCAGCTCTCTTGCCCGAAGGGCACACCAAAAAAAAAGCCGCGGAATAAATCCCGCGGCTTTTTTTATTGCCATTTCTATCCTTTGAATCATTTTCCTGCGGCATCCTCTGCCGGAG
>CAZIHB010000472.1:0-2357 GCA_964538535.1 uncultured Hyphomicrobiales bacterium
GAACGTGGTCTAAATCCATGGAAAGCAATAAAATAAAAAAAAGTAAAAAACTGATTTTTTTAAATTTCTTAATCCTAAAAAACGTAATTTTGAGTGATATAGAATTTTGCACTTGTTTGCATGGTTTTTTACTAAGGTTGAAATTATATTCAATCACGGAATCAGAATGCCAAACGAAGATTATAAATATAAATACCTGTTCGATATCAATTCCCCCGCGGATTTGCGAAGGCTGCCGCTAAACGTGCTGCCAAGAGTCTGCGATGAAGTGCGTGAATTCATGATCGACACGATTACCCGCACCGGCGGGCATTTCGGGGCAGGACTCGGCATTGTGGAGCTTACGGTGGCGATGCATTATGCCTATGACACGCCGAGGGATAAAATTGTTTTCGACGTCGGCCATCAGGGCTATCCGCACAAGATATTGACGGGACGCCGCGACAGACTGCATACAATAAGGCAGAAAGGCGGCCTCTCAGGCTTTTTGAAGCCGTCGGAAAGCGAGTATGACGTCTTTGGAGCCGGCCACGCGAGCACGAGCATTTCTGCCGCGCTGGGGATTGCTGCTGCCAGGGATCTGCTCGGGGATGATTATCACGTTGCAGCCGTGATCGGGGACGGTTCGATGACCGGAGGCATGGCATACGAAGCGATGAACAACGCCGGGTTCCAGAAGCGGAACATTACCGTTATAATGAATGACAACAATGTATCCATTGATTCGAATGTTTCCGCTTTTTCGAATTATTTCAACGAAGTGTTCGCCTCTCCGGCGGTGCAGATGCTACGAGATAATATATGGAACATGGCGGGGCGGTTCGACGAGTTCGGCGACAGGCTCAGGAAGCTGGCATCGAGGCTCGAGGATGGCGTGAAAGCCATCATTACGCCCGGGGTGCTGTTCGAGGCCCTCGGCTTCAAATACTTTGGCCCGATAAACGGGCATAACGTAAGAAAGCTCGTGAAGATGCTCAATCTGACAAAGGACATACAAGGGCCGGTATTCCTCCACGTGATGACACAAAAGGGCAAGGGATACGCGCCCGCAGAAAAGGATGAGCATTTCTTCCATGCAATAGGGAAAATTGATAAATTAACGGGCAAATCCATATTCCCGGTCAGCCTGGCTCCCAAAATTCCGAATTATGACCGTGTTTTCGGCCGGGCCATGAAGGAAATCTGCGCTGAGGACAGAAGGGTAATTGCAATTACTGCCGCGATGGGCGAGGGCACCGGGCTTGACATACTTGAAAAAGAAATGCCCGACAGGGTGATAGACGTTGGAATTGCCGAGGGGCACGCCGTAACATTTGCTGCCGGCCTGGCCATCCAGGGGATAAAGCCCGTGGTGGCGATTTATTCCACTTTCCTGCAGCGGGCGTATGACAACATCATACATGACGTGGCGCTTCAGAATCTGCACGTGGTATTCGCGATAGACAGGGCAGGGCTTGTCGGCTCTGACGGGCCGACTCACCACGGCGTGCTGGACATGGCCTATCTGAGGTCGATCCCGAACTTGATCGTGATGGCTCCCAAGGATGAACAGGAGCTGAGGGATATGCTCTATTCAGCTGTATTCAGATACACGGACGGCCCTGTTGCTATAAGATACCCCCGCGGAAAGGCCGTTGGCGTGACGACCGGCCCAATGATGGCAATTAAGGCCGGTAAATCCGAGACTTTGCGGAAAGGAGCCGATGTTGCAATCATCGCCATCGGAAAAATGGTCAGTGAATCTCTTAAGGCCGCCGAATTGCTTGAGGCTTCCGGGCTATCGGCCGAGGTTGTTAACGCGCGATTCGTGAAGCCGCTTGACACGGATGTGATCGACAGCCTGCTGGAAAGATTCAAAATTATCGTGACTGTTGAAGAAGGGCAGGTGCAGGGCGGATTCGGTTCCGCTGTGAACGAGCATGCAATAACTAAGAGAAATACACACGGCGCAGAGGCAAGTATTTACAATTTCGGGATCCCGGACGAGTTCATCGAGCATGGCACACAAGAAGAACTTCTGCACGGGTTAATGCTTGACGGCCAAGGGATTGCGGCCAGGATTAAAGAGCTGGCAAGGGTTTCGGCCGAAGTTATTTTTTAAGGGAAGTAGAAAATAACTTGTTTGGAAAGGATAATCTTCGTAAATTTGGATCTCTTTGAAACGGAGATGACCTCGTAGCTCAGATGGTAGAGCATTTGACTTTTAATCAAAGGGTCATGGGTTCGAGCCCCGTCGAGGTCACAAAAAAGCCTTCAGAATTATCTGAAGGCTTTTTTTCTTTGTGGATCTCTGAATTATCCCGAAAAAAAACAGCCTGATCATTGGAAAATATTATAGAAATACTTGCATATCAAGC
>CAZIHB010000473.1:0-2355 GCA_964538535.1 uncultured Hyphomicrobiales bacterium
ATTTCATCCATAACATCGAGCCATTAATAGATCTGCTCGAAAAGTCCGGCCAGGATGTGTTAGTGTTTGAATTGCCATTTATTGAAAAGACCTACACAAAACGCGATGCATTTTTGCTTATGGATTGCGACAGACCTGAGTATTACGATACCAGGCAAAGATCTGCAACTTACAGCCTGTGGAAAAAGACTGATCTGACGCTCAAATTTATCTCCGAGTACCTTAATTATGGATGCGACGAGAGGATCATCACAGATATAGATAATAGCCTCGGGAAACCAAATTATCCCGGATTTATTGAGAATCGCCACGACCAGTCCATCTTTAGCCTGCTGACAAAGAAATACGGCTTCAGGGCATGGAGGGATCCTTCGCAGTATGGCAACATGGCGATGAAAGAATATCAGGATTCAAACTATCCCCAGATCTTGGAATTAACAAGAAAAAGGGATAAGGATGCGAAGTACTATTTGAAGAAATCAGCCAAAATTTTTGATTTGAAAAAAGTTCTTGGCAAAATCAGGCAGATTAAGTAAATTTGAATCTGTTATTATTGACAGATGCCGGGGTAGCTCAGTTGGTTAGAGCAATGGAATCATAATCCATGTGTCGGGGGTTCAAATCCCTCCCCCGGTACCAAAAAGAAAATCAATTCTTCGCTTATATTTCTCTGAATTATTTTTTTCACCTTCATATTGTGCTTTTTCTGCCGTTATGGGAGCAACTATGGTTTTTATGATAATAATCTCACTGACCTCATTGCTGCTGCTTTTCGCTTTATTCTATGTCCGGACAAAGCAACTTCTTTATAAATATCACCGTCTGAACAAGAAGATCGAAGATAAGTTTGTTGATTATATCAGCAGGATTGAAAATAGAATATCGAAGCCTTTTGATGAGTTCAACCCTTCGGAACGTAAAGAGGACTGGCTGCTGATCATATCCTATAACCGCAAAGATTTGCTTATGGGGGCGATTAGCTCCGCAAGGCAGCACGAGCCATCAATTAAAATTGCCGTGGTGGACAATGGCAGCTGTGAAGAAGTGACAAAAGCACTGCATAAATCCTTTGATGAAGGGGCAATTGATAAATTGGTATTAAATAAGCACGATGACGTTCCACAATGGCAAAAATGCCTCTCGATTGCTCAGGCCATGAAGCTGCTGTCGCTCCAAAGCGTGAAGTCTTTGACGATAATGGATGATGATATTCTTGTCGAAGCCCCATGGCTGCAGATTTCCGGGAAATTGACAAGCGAAATGGAAAACGTGAAGTTTGTAAGCCTGATGGATGACGAGATTCAGGATCGTATCCATAAAACATTGGAAAAACATACAATTGATGGTGAATTGGTTAAACTGAAGACTTCTTTTATAGGCACATTTTTCTATATTCCGGTTGATTCTCTGATAGAGCTTGGGCTGCCGCCGTTTAACGAAGGTATTGCTGAAGCAAGCGTTGAAGACTGGTACTATTCGAGGCTTACGAAGGCAAAAGGCTGGAAGATTGCAACGATCAACCGATGCAAACACCTTGGCTATGCCGCGTCGATAAGGGAAGCCATTGAAAAGAGAAATAAGGCCAATAATAATAGTTAACGAGCATGACACTTGTGCTCATAAATTCATCTCAACAAAAAAGCTTATATTTGCAGGCTATATTTTTTTGAATTAAGAGGCTTGCATGAAAGTAAGCGGATTCACCTTTATAAGGAATGCCATAAAATACGACTACCCGGTCGTGGAAGCGATAAAATCCATATTGCCGATTTGCGATGAATTTGTTGTGGCGGTCGGGAAGTCTGATGATGGCACATTGGAGCTGATCCGTGGAATAGATCCGGGGAAGGTACGGGTGATAGAGACTGAGTGGGACGACAGGCTCCGCGAGGGCGGGCGAGTGCTTGCCGTGGAAACGGACAAAGCATTTTCCGCAATATCTCCGGATTCGGATTGGGCATTTTATATACAGGGCGATGAGGTGATGCACGAGAAATACCTCGGGGCTGCTTACGACGGGATGAAGAAATGGCAGAGCGACAGAAACGTGGACGGTCTGCTCTTCAACTATTTGCATTTTTATGGCTCTTACGATTATCTGGGTGCCTCTGCCAGGTGGTACAAGAAGGAAATCAGGATAATCAAAAACGATAAAAGCATCTACTCATATAGAGACGCACAGGGATTCAGAAAGGGGAATAACGAAAAGTTGAGAGTAAAGCCTCTGGATGCATTCATTTATCACTATGGCTGGGTGAAGCAGCCTGCAGCGATGCAAAAAAAACAGGAAGACTTCAACAAGCTTTGGCACGACGATAAGTGGATAGAAGAAAACGTGGCGAAAAGGGAAGAGTT
>CAZIHB010000474.1:0-2352 GCA_964538535.1 uncultured Hyphomicrobiales bacterium
TCAACTTCTATGATCTGATAATAGCCGGCGGAACCCTGACAGCGAGGAGAAAGTCGGCGTTAAACAAAGATACGGCCCATGCATATATCAGAAACACGCTGACATTTTCAGGTTCCTCCGTTCTTGAACTGGGAGACTCAACGAACCTGACGATTCTGAGCAGTTCGCTCAATGCCATACAGAACGCGGGCGTAAACGGGTATATCAGGACCTCGAGGACGAGCGGCACGCTGATTCGATCAGTTGCTCCTGACAGCGTATATCTATATCCCGTGGGAAGCTACGAGAATGGCGACCATTATACACCGGCAGTTTTCTATGCCGGCGGCTCGGGAATCGGCGGCAGGATCGGTGTGAGAGTGTCGCCCGGCAACAGCGGAGGATTTCCGGGCGGTCATGCCATGATTTCGGTTTCGGATTCTAAGGTGTATCTGAAACGCTACTGGAGCATAGATACGGTGACGGCTACAATATCCGGAAAGTGGCGTTTCAATTATCTTGATTCTGATATCTTCGGGCTGGAAACCCGGCTGAATATGCTGGGCAGGTGGAAACCGGTTTTCGAGGGTGCCGACGGGCGGTGGATGATGCAGAGCATACCTTATGTAGATTATTCTCAGAATTATTTTGAAACTTCTCCGGGGTACGATTATCGTGAGTTCCACGGGGATTGGAGTCTTGGCAACGCCGAGGCATTCAGGAGGATATTCTTCAGCAGGCAGAGCGGCACGTGGCAGTCCGACCAGAGCTGGACACGCAAGCAGTCTCACGCGGGCGGAATATTCGGCACGGGGCAGTGGCCCGATAATCCAATGGATTCGGTTATCATCGGAGGTGGAAACAACGGCACCGGCAATCATGAAATTACGCTTGACCTTGATGCAACGGTTTCCGGGATCAGGATCGGAACGGAATCAAACAATACGGGCACGCTCAACACGGCGGGATACGTGCTCCGGGGGCTCAATTTCGCAATGGGGCACAAGTCGAAGCTGAAAATCGGAAATACTCAGGGGATAGCACCATCGGGCATTGACGGCGGATCTATTCGTACCACAAACACGCGGTTTTACGGGGACAACGTGACGAACTGCTGCTTCGAGTATAACGGAACAGCCGACCAGGTGACAGGCGAAGGCCTGCCTGACTTAGCGGGCGAATTATCAATAAATAATCCCGGACATAGCGTTACGTTAACGAAAAACGTTAATATTTTGGGGGACTTAGACGTCATTGCAGGTAGGTTTGATATTGATACAAAAAGCGCGTCGGGGGCGGGGGCAAACGGAACATTCAATTTAGCCGCGAACGCATATCTGAGGCTGGGAGGCTCAAACAGCATGAAAACAGGTTTGAACGGATTTATGGCCTATAATCTGCACCAGCAAAGCATCGTTGAATTTTTCGGAAATAACCAGACAATATCGGACTTCCCTGCCAATTTTGAGAATATAACAGGCTTTGGTTACCTGATGCTGAGCAACGCCGGCAGGAAGACGGTTAACTCACCCTTCACGGTGAGACGCGACATGACAATAACAAACTCGGCTCAAATGTATATAGAAAGCACTATGCCGAAACCCGTAAGCGTGCTCGGGAATATATTCAACAACTCCCGGATTGATAACTACGGAGAAATCGATATAGGGCAATAAGTGTTTGGTACAGAAATTGATGTGCTAAAATGTGAGTATTGTTTTTTTTTTAAAATTGACTGAGATGAAAGATGTTGGAATAGAATTAACCATAACAAAATCAGTAGAATTACTGATTTGATTGATAGCTTAACAATACTAATTTTAACATTGTGGGAAAGAATAAAAAAAGACATAAGAAGATCAAATAAAACAGAAATACTATCAATAACAAAGGGAGAGAAAGCATGAGAAAAAGACTTCTAATTAACGGTTTACTTGGCGCTTGCGCCATGCTCACAATGGCTCTTTCTGCGGACGCGCAGAACCTGGTCAATTCTTCCACGGGGCAGATAAACAACTGCGGCGTGGTTCGGGTGAAAAATGCTGCCGGTGCCATCAATAATGATAACGCCGACATAACGAAAATTACGAATACCGGTTCTATCGTGTTTGAAGGAGCCACGAACACCTTTGGCGGCGCGAAAGCACTTGGCTCCTCAAAGGATCTTAGAGTGCCCGGCAAAGTGCAGTTTAATGGTACTGTTGTCCAGACAATTCCCGCGAGCTTCTTTACTGATCTTGAAATGGCAAATTCCGGCCAGAAGAACTTTCCTGCAGGAAGTGTATATGTGAGCGGTGGATACATGTTGGGATCTGGTGCAACCTGCACAAGAAACTATGGTTCGGGCACTTTTGTGTATGATGGCGGGGCTGC
>CAZIHB010000475.1:0-2336 GCA_964538535.1 uncultured Hyphomicrobiales bacterium
GAATTGACACGTCATTCCCGCGAAGCAGCCTGTGTGAAAAGTACCGATTATGGCAATAAAGAATTGACACGTCATTCCCGCGCAGGCGGGAATCTATTGATATACAAGAACTTATAGATCTCCGCCTTCGCGGAGATGACACTGCAGGGTGCCGATGCCGTGGTTTTTTTACACAGGCTGCAAAGCCCGTCTGCAAAGCCCGGCCGCAACGAAACAATTTTTTTAATAAAAAAGCGGCACACTGCAATAAGCTCGAAACAAATTTCTGCAGTGCCTGCTCGTCAGCCGAAAAATAATAAAGGGACACGGTGCGCCGCGTCCCTTTAATTTTAGTGCGGGATCTGTTTTCTTATAACTTGCCGCTCATGAACTTCAGCCCCCCCGCCAGGTAAAATGCCTCGTAGAGGGAATTTTTCAGGATTCGGGCTGCTTCGAGTGATCTCGAGCCGCGCTCGCAGATGCAGACAACAGCCCTCGAGGTTCTGATTTCCTTCAGGCGGCCGCGAAGCTCGGAAAGGGGTATGTTTATCGCCCCCTCTATACCCGGCTTCTTTTCGAACTCTTCTCTGGTGCGCACGTCGATCAGCGTGGCTCCCGAAAAATCCGCGCTGCCGTAGTGCACGCCGTAAATCCCGTCTCTCTCCGCATTTTCTGCCATGTAGCCGAATATGTTCAGCGGGCTGAGCGGCGAGGAATGCGCGGGTGTGTAGGCATGCTCCAGCGAGCAGAGATCATAGATTGTGCCGCCGTCAGCGATAAGCTGTGCGATGGTATCCGAGTATCTCGATGCCTCTCCCTTCCCGACTGCCTGAAAGCCGATCACCCGGCCGTCCTTTCTGTCGTAGATGATTTTCGAAGCAAGGTTCTGTACGTCGGGGTGATAATCGGGCCTGTCGTGAAAAACGGCTTCCACCGTTGCTGCATTTATGCCAAGCTTCTGCGCAGCAACCGAGTTAATGCCGACACCGGCAAAGACGGTCTCGAACACTTTCACGGAAACCGCGCCGGCAGCGCCGCCAAACTTCGTGCCTATGCCGGCCATCGCGTCGGCCGCCACGCGCCCCTGCCTGTTGGCAAGCGAGCCGAGAGCCATAGGCGCGCGCTTTCTCGAGGCAAAGTTGAAAATTTCCACGCAATCGCCCGCGGCAAAAATGTCGGGGTCGCTCGTGTGCATGTGCTCGTCCACGACTATGCCTCCGCGCTCTCCCACGTCCAGCCCGCAATCGATGGCGAGGGCAGAGTTGGGGGCCACGCCCGTTGTGACGAACATGTAATCGGCCTTGATCCCGGCCCCGCGGGCAGTGACGGCCCGAAGTGAGCTGCCCTCGCACTCAACGGATTGAACAATATCCGAGAGGTGGATTTCCACGCCCGCGGCAGTCATCTCGTTCTCAAGGAAGAGCGAGATATCTTTATCCGTCGAGCCGGGAATAAGCCTGTTTTCCGCCTCGACAAGATAAGCCTTCAGACCCCAGAGCGAAGTGACAGCTTCCGCCAGCTCCACGCCGATATAACCGCCGCCGAGTATCAGAACGCTCTCCAGAGCGTTTCTTTCGGCCAGTTTCCTGAACCCGACCGCTGATGAAGGATCGTGAAATTCGCTGATTCTGTCGGAATCGGGCAGCTTAAGCCTGGGGAATCTCGGCCCCGCGCCCGTTGCAATCAGCAGTTTGTCGTAACTGACCTCGCTTCGGCCCTGCGGCCCCTGGCAGATCAGCACTTTGCGCGCCCTGTCGATCTTGCTCACGAGTGTGCCGAGCATCACCCTCACGTCCTTGGTATTCTCAAAATAGGCTGCATCCCTCACTTCCCCGTAAGAAGTTTTTGCCAGGTCGAAGAATCCCCCGAGCTCGCCCGCGGCAAAAAGCGGCATGCCGCAGGAGCCGTAAGAAATAAAATTTTTCTGCTCAATCAGCCTGACGTCCCAGTCGGGCCTGAGCCTTTTCAGCCTGGCGGCAGCCTTGCAACCCGCTGCCATCCCGCCAATAATAACTATATTCATCCCTGTTTGAATCCGGTAAGTGCAAAAAGACAAAATTAAGAATAAATCGAATAAGCCATAGATTCCGTTTTCAGGCATCAAAGAAAAATGTTTCAACAATAGATAAATTTTTATATCTTTGTAGTTCTTGGATAAAGAAAATAAGAATTTTTGAAGATATTATTTCAGCAGGTGAAACAATATGAAAAGAACATTCCAGCCCAGCCGCCGCAAAAGGGTGAACAAGCATGGCTTCAGAGCCCGCATGGCATCAAAGAATGGCCGCAAGGTGCTCTCACGCCGCAGAGCAAAGGGTCGTCATAAACTTTCAGTAAGCGACGAATAGTCATTTGTG
>CAZIHB010000476.1:0-2332 GCA_964538535.1 uncultured Hyphomicrobiales bacterium
TGTCTATTCTCAGCGAATCCTTGTAGCTCATCGGGGATTTAGCCAGGTAAGGGGCGGGAGTGATCGGGCGGTCTTTTATAGCCGTCCAGGGCAGCGACGATTCAGGCACATCGTTCATCGCGGCCTTGTTCGATAGTTCAAATTCGAGCTTGCCGCCATTCAAAATGTCGTTGGATGTGATATAAAATTTATCATATGGCTTGCCATTCAGTTTGATGGAGCTGACATAAAAATTCATGCTGCCCTGGTTCTTTCCTATTATCTCGAATTTTTTCCCGTTCTCGAGGTGGATTGTCATCTTGTCGAATGTCGGTATGCCGAGCACGTATTGCCCCGATGCCGGGCAAACGGGATAGAAACCCATGGCACTCATTATGTACCAGGCCGACATCTGCCCGCAGTCCTCGTTGCCGCATAGTCCGTCGGGCTTGTTTTGATAAAAGCTTCTCATGATGTCCGAAATTTTTTCCTGAGTCTTGTACGGCTTGCCAACGAAGCTGTAAAGGTAAGCCATGTGGTGGCTGGGCTCGTTGCCATGGGCATACTGCCCGATCATGCCCGATATGTCGGGTTGAACGCGCCCTGTTACTTTTGCCTTCGATGTGAATAAATCATCAAGTTTATCCTCGAATTTTTTCTTTCCGCCCTGCAGGGCGATCAGGCCGTCCATGTCCTGCGGCACGTAGAAGCTGTACTGCCATGCGTTGGCCTCCGTGTAGTTGTTGTTCACCTCGAACGGGTCGAAGGGCACGTACCAGCCGCCGTTGAACCTTGCCCGCATGAATCCCGTTTCCTTGTTGAACATATTCTTATAACCCTGGGCCCGGACGATGAACTTGTCGTAAATATCCTTCTTGCCGAGCAGCTTCGCGGTCTGTGCGATGCACCAGTCGTCATAGCAATATTCAAGAGTTTTCGAGACTGATTCATTCTCGTTCTCGATGGCAAGGTAGCCGTTCTGCATGTAATCTTTCAGGCCACCGTAGTGCTCGTTGGTAGCGGAAGCAACCATAGCCTCGAGCGCCTTTTCGCGGTCGAAACCGGGAATATCCAACGCGATGGCATCGGCAATCACAGGCACGGCGTGATAGCCGATCATGCAATTGGTCTCGTTCGAAGATAATTCCCAGACGGGAAGAAGCCCGGAATACTTGTAATTATCTATAAATGTGTTGACGTAATCGGCCGTCCTCTTCCTGTCTATTATTCCCATGAGCGGGTGGAAAGCCCTGTAGGTGTCCCAGAGCGAGAACACGGTGTAGTAGTCGTAATTGCATCCGTGCACTCCCATGTCCCTGCCGAGGAATTTGCCGTCAACGTCGCTATAGAGGTTTGGCTGCACGCCGGTGTGATAAAGTGCCGTGTAGAAAATTTCCCTGGCTGCTTCATCCTTTGATTCCACTTCTATTTTACCGAGAAAATCATTCCACAGCGCTTCTGATTTTTTTCTGATCTTGCCGAAATTGAAATCCGGCATTTCATTCTCGAGATTTTTCTTTGCACCATCGATGCTTACTGCCGAAAGAGCTATCCTCATCGATAATTCTTTGCCGCCGTCCTTATCAAATTCGAAAAGTGCTTTCAAATTTTTGCCCGAAAAGGAATTACCCTGCACGATACTATCCCCGGAATATACTTCCAGTCTCGCGACAGGCCTTGAGAAAACGGCATAGAACCACACCCTTTGGTCTTGTGCCCATGCCCTGGAGCGTCTGAATCCCGCGATTTCCGTGGGGCTTATGATCTCGATGCGGCTATCCAGCACCTCGTCGCGGTGCTTCAGGTCAAGGAAAACGGCGGGCTTGCCGGCGGCGGCCGTAAACGTGTATTTGTGCATGGCCGAGCGGGGCAAAGCAGCAAGCTCGGCCTTGATACCGTGCTTTTTCAGAAGGACGGAGTAATACCCTGGCGAGGCTTTTTCATCGTTGTGGCTGAAAGCCGAGCGCAGATCGCTCTTGGCGGCGTTTGCCCCATCGGGGGAGATGGTTGGCATGAAAAGAATGTCGCCATAGTCCGAGCATCCCGTCCCGTTCAGGTGAGTATGGCTGAACCCGTAGATCAGGCGGAGTAGTGATAAGCCGAGCATCCGTCCCATCCCTCGAGCCTTGTGTCGGGGCTGAGCTGCACCATGCCGAATGGCGCGGTGGCGCCGGGATAAGTGTGGCCGTGCCCGCCTGTGCCTATGAAGGGATTCACGTATTCAACCGGCTTTTTGGCAAATAGGGACCCGGCAATCATACACGCTATGGCAGAGAATTTTATTATTTTTCCGAACATCAGTACCCTCGATATTCTATTATTTCAAAAATCAATTTTTATCCAATTCATTCAG
>CAZIHB010000477.1:0-2330 GCA_964538535.1 uncultured Hyphomicrobiales bacterium
ATTCACATGCCTGCGTCATGGCCCGCGTGTGCGAGACCCTGCCGCCCGATCACCTTGTTCAGGTGGGAATCAGGGCCCAATGCAAAGAAGAATCTGTTTTCATAAGGGAAAACGGGGTGCACACGTTTTATGCCTCTGCCATCAGGCGGGGCCTGCATGGCACGGAATGGCAGAAAAAAGTGGTCTCCGCTCTCGGGCAGGAAATCTACGTGTCATTCGATGTTGATTTTCTCGATCCTGCAATAATGCCTGCAACAGGCACTCCCGAGCCCGATGGCTTCAACTATGCCGAGACGCTGGAAATATTCAGGGAAATTATCAGGCAGGGCAAGAAAATAGTGGGATTCGACGTCGTGGAGCTCGCTCCGGTGGAAGGGCTGCATCACCCTGACCTGACAACGGCCAGGCTGGTCTATAAGCTCATGAATTTCGCTTTTGCCAATAGCAGCAAGACTGAATAAAGACGAATCGGCCATGCAAAGGCTGCGCGTTACTAAGTTGTTGATAAATAGAAAGATTTTTCGCACCGGTAAGCTCATTTGGTTTTGATTAAAATGCGAAATTTCGTAAATTGAGTAATATGTTCTTAAAATAGAAGCTTTAAGAAATTATTTCGCCGCGAGGAGGAATAATTTTGCTTGATTTAATCGCAATACAAAGAGGTAATCTTTATGGCAAAAGCTATAGGCGAGATAGTAATTAATATCGAGAAGTGCAAGGGCTGCGAACTATGTATAGATGCATGCCCGGAGCAGACATTGGCACTTTCTGAGAATATCAATCAGAAAGGCTATCGCTATGCCGTCAACATCAAGCACACTTGCACCGGATGCGCGAGCTGTGCGGCTGTTTGTCCGGAAGCAATAATTACAGTTTATAGAAAAGTTGAAAAAAAGCCAAAGATATAATGTCAAAGGCAACAATTAACGTATCAATGGAGATGAAATGGGCGAAATAAAATTAATGAAGGGCAACGAAGCCCTCGCTGAATCGATGATTCGCGCCGGATGTGACGCATATTTCGGTTATCCTATAACTCCTCAGTCTGAAGTTCTTGAATATTTGTCCTTGGAAGCTACGAAAAGAACAGGTATGGTGATTCTCCAGGCAGAAAGTGAAGTTGCAGCTATTAATATGATCTATGGCGCGGCTGCCTGCGGTAAAAGAGTTATTACTACTTCATCAAGCCCGGGCATCAGCCTGATGCAGGAAGCTATTTCCTACATCGCCTGCGCCGAACTTCCCTGCGTCGTGGCAAACGTCGTGCGCGGGGGCCCCGGCCTTGGCACAATTCAGCCATCGCAGGCCGACTATTTCCAAGCCGTGAAGGGCGGCGGCCATGGCGACTATCACCTGATAGTCCTGGCTCCTTCAAGCGTGCAGGAAATGGTTGATTTCCTCAAGCTTGGCTTCGAACTTGCTGAAAAATACAAGAATCCGGTTATGCTTCTTGCTGATGGCGCTATCGGACAGATGATGGAAAAAGTTGAATTCTTCGAGCAGATGCCACGCAAAACCGAGTTCCCCGAATGGGCAACAACGGGCAAGCCGAAAGGCAAAGAAAGAAGAATCATCACTTCACTCTTTATCAACCCCGAGGCCATGGAAGAAGTTAACCTTCGCCTGCAGGCCAAATACAAACTCATCGAAGAAAACGAAGTCCGCTTCGAATCAAGGAATTTGGACGATGCGGAATATATTTTCACAGGGTTCGGCCTTGGCGCGAGAATTTGCATGAAAGCAATGGAACTCGGCCGCGAGAAAGGCTATAAAATCGGCTATATTCGCCCGAAGACACTCTTCCCCTTCCCCAAGAAGGTCTATGCTGACGCTGCACCAAAGGTCAAGTGCATTCTGGACGTGGAAATGAATGCCGGGCAGATGGTTGAAGACGTCAAGCTTGCAGTCGAAGGCAAGACAAGAGTAGAATTCTACGGCAGAATGGGCGGTATTATTGCCTCCCCCGAAGAAATTCTTGAACACTTTGAAAAAACAATCTTAAACGGAGGTGCGCTGTGAGCGATCAAAACAATGAAATGACCGGAACAAGCGAGAACATCTGCGTTGCCGAAAACCTTGTATATAAAAGGCCAAGCACTCTGACCGACAACATCCTTCACTATTGCCCGGGCTGCGGCCATGGCACGGTGCACAGGCTACTCATGGAATTGCTTGAAGAAATGGATATTCAGGATCAGACCATCGGCGTTAGCCCGGTCGGTTGCTCCGTTTTCGCTTATAACTACATGGACATCGACATGCAGGAAGCTGCTCACGGACGCGCTTGCGCCGTGGCTACCGGCATCAAGAGAGTCTTCCCTGAAAAATAT
>CAZIHB010000478.1:0-2307 GCA_964538535.1 uncultured Hyphomicrobiales bacterium
GGCACGCCAGGTGAAGATAAAAGCTCCTTGCAAAGTCGCGGCAAATTGTCAAAAGAACGAAAATCGAAAATAAGCAGAAGGAAATTTAAATGCTAAAAAAATATCGATAAGTAATTATTCTATTGCAAAATTAATCATTTATTCGATCATACAATCAATTTTCCATGGCCGGTGTAAAATAAATCCTCGTTAAAGTGTCTATTTACGTATTCTGTATGATAATCGGGCCCGAACACATGGATATCGACAACACGAGGTTCAGTGAACTGCTGATCGACTGGAAATCCGGGAATACAGGCACTTCACCCGGGGATTTCGCAGCGAGGGCACTCGAGGTTTTCCGCCAGGCTGCCGAGGCAGGCTTTGAGGGGATCGAGCGCGACTCCATATGCGATTTCCTGAGCACTACGGGGAAAAGCGATTTTATCATGGCGCTCGGCAACGATCAATCGAGAAATGTCTGGGCCGGAACAGCCTTTTCTGCCATAAGGCATTCAGGTTTCACCCTGCTCGACCTTATGCAGCGCGGCACGGACGAGCATCCGGACAAACCCCTGTTCACCGATGCCTCGGGCGGCACGATGAAGCATTATTCTTATTCCAGGGTGCTCAACATGGCGGGGGAGGTTGCCTCACTTTTTTTCAATACTTCGCAGACGTATTTGGCAGGGAAAGAGCCCAGAGTTGCTATATTTTCCGAGAATTCCGTCTGGAGCGCCGTCTCCGATCTGGCGTGCCTTTTCTATGGAGTGCTCGACACTCCGCTTGCAACATCCACTTCAGACGATGTGCTGAAATTTATCATAAAAGCACTCGACATCAATATATTCGTGACTGATTCCGAGGAAAGATACGGCCGGCTGCGCTCATTGAGATCGGATAATCATCTTGAGATGAGGATTTTTACAACCGATTCCGGAATTGAAACCACGGGCATTGACGCCTTCATCGGGGAAGCCGTCAATATGCTCGGGCGGAATGATGAGGCCGGGCTGTACGCACACACTGCAGGCAGAAATATCAATGAAGTGGCAACGGTGATGTTCACGTCGGGAAGCACGGGCAGGCCAAAGGGAGTATCCTTCTCGGTGTATAATCTCGTAACGAAAAGGTTTGCAAGGGCGGCTGCGCTTCCGCTCGTGGGGCAGGACGAGACGATGCTCTGCTATCTGCCGCTTTATCACACTTTCGGAAGATACCTCGAGATGTTGGGATCTATTTACTGGGGCGGCACATACGTGTTCGCCGGCAACCCCTCCATAGAGACACTTTTGGCACTTTTCCCGAAAATAAATCCGGACGGGTTCATCAGTGTGCCTCTCAGGTGGGTTCAACTTTACGAGAGGATCCAGGAGAAGATAGAGGAAACCGGTGATGCGGCAAGCATAAGTTTGATCATCGGGAACCGCCTGAAATGGGGGCTCTCGGCCGCAGGCTACCTCGCACCTGAAGTATTCAAATTTTTCAATGCAAACGGGGTCAGCCTGCTTTCAGGATTCGGAATGACTGAAGCCACGGGGGGGATCACCATGACGCCGTCGGGGCAGTATATTGATAATTCCACGGGCATACCGCTGCCGGGGATTGTTACGGAACTTGACGAGAGCGGGCAGCTGTGGTTGAGCGGGCATTACGTGGCGCGCTATCTCGATGATAAAGGGCCGGGCGACCTGATTGAATTCCCGGATGAAACCGATTACCGTATGCCAACGGGCGACATTTTCAAGCTTCTCGATAACGGCCATTATCAGATCGTTGACAGGCTCAAGGATATTTACAAGAATAACAAAGGGCAGACGATAGCTCCCAACAATGTTGAAATGAAATTTGCCGGCGTGCCTGGATTCAAGCGGGTTTTCCTGGTTGGTGACGGAAAGCCTTACAATGTCCTTTTCGTTGTGCCTGACGAGGATGATATTCTTATACTGTCTTCGGGGCATAATAAAACCAATGACTATTTCGGGCAGATAATTTCATTTGTGAACACGAAGCTGTCACCGCACGAGAGAGTGATTAACTACACACTTCTCGACAGGGACTTCAGCGCTGAAAAGGGAGAGCTGACACCGAAGGGCAGCTACAACAGAAAGGTTATCGTCGAAGGCTTCTCAGCCTTGATTGACGAGCTATACAAAAGCAAGAATATCAGGCTGGAACTGAACGGGATTCAAATACTAATCCCGCGATGGTTCTACCGCGACCTTGCCTGCCTTGAAAGCGACATTACCGTGGAGTGGGACAGGCTGCTGAACGGGAGAACAGGCCACAGCCTGACCATTACGCCTCTGAACCATTCCAAGATACAAA
>CAZIHB010000479.1:0-2302 GCA_964538535.1 uncultured Hyphomicrobiales bacterium
CGGTGCCGCCTCACTTGTTCATCGAGCATAGTAACTCGGTCAGAACAGCCGTTTTCAATTTTGATGCGAGCCGCGTGCTCACAGCCAGCTGGGATTTCACCGCGAAAATATGGAATCTTGACAAGAATGACCTGCAGATGGACACAACCTGCCCATTCGTGGTTTCGCCCGTTTCCGTCAAGCTGGCTGATATAAACTTTGGAAGTGTTCCAGTCAGGGACGTGACGGATACTATTGTCAGTGCCTGGATTACAAATACATCCAAATTCCCTTACGAAGTGAATAGTATTAAAATGCGTGGGATTTCGGGCAGCGATTTTAAAATAATCGATCAGATTACTGAACCCTTTGTGCTCGATTCAAGCGAGACAAAGCAGCTGCAGGTGCAGTTCTCACCCACTAAATCAGGGCAGGTTATTGACAGCATAGATGTCGAGTTAACGGGCAATCACGTGTTTTCATGTGCTCTTTCCGGATCGGGGCTTGATAACAGTCTGGCCTCGACATCGAACCTTGTTGAATTCGGGCAGGTGGAATTGGGCGACAGCAAAGACTCAACCGTGGCAGCCATTATCACTAACAGAAGCGCGGCCGATATCAGAATTGACAGCGTGTATCTGAACGGGGAATATGCCTCGAGCTTCAGCATAATTTCCGGTAACGGGCAGTCAGTGCTGAAACCGGGTGAAGGCCTGAGCGTTTCTCTGCGCTTCACTCCGCGTGACCTCGGTTTGAAGTATTGTCTGCTTAATCTTATACACAGCGGAAGCAATTCACCTGCAAAAATCGGAATAATAGGGGAAGGAATAAAAGCCAGATTCGACACATTGACCCTGGCACTGGATAATATCGAGGGCCGGCCGGGCGAGATAGTTGAGCTTCCCGTCAGGGTGAAGAACCTGAGCAGGCTCGGCATCAGGGAGTCTGTGTCAGGATTCGAGGCTTTCATAAGCTTCAATTCGACGCTTCTCGAGCCTTTGGATCAATACGAGAGCAGTGTGATTGATAACGGGGTAAGGATGATTAAAGTTAAATTCCCGGCAGCTTATGGTGCAGATTCTGTGCTTGCCAGGTTCAAATTCCGCGTAGGCCTCGGAAACGACTCGCTTAGCTCTCTATTATTACAATATTCTGCGCCTATCGGCCTGGGCAAACTCGTTCTTTCTGAGGAATCCGGCACTTTCCGGTTGAAAGGATTCTGCCCTGAAGGGGGGCCGAGGCTGTTTGATCAAAATGGCGGTGCCTTTGCACTGAAGCAGAACGTGCCGAATCCTGCCGGCATTGAAACAACTATCAATTTCGAGGTTGTAGATCCCGGTGTGACGAAGATCTTCATCTCCGATGTGCTCGGCAACGTGGTCAAGAGTGTTTTAAGTTCGGAAATGAAGCCCGGTGCATATTCAGTAAAAGTAAATTGCACCGACCTTACGCCCGGCGTCTATTACTACACTCTGGAATCACCCGTTTCAAGGGAGTCGAGACTGATGCAGGTAGCCAGATAAAGCTTCATCCGGCATGCATGGAGAACTTTTGAATACATTCGGGGGCGGGAGAGAAATCCTGTCCCCATAATTTTATATATTTTATCGATTATCAGGCAAAAAAAAATCCCGCCTGAATCGGCAGGATTTTTTTATCAGTGGGCTCTACGGGATTTGAACCTGTGACCTCTTCCGTGTGAAGGAAGCGCTCTAGACCAGCTGAGCTAAGAGCCCCAATCGCGAAGGCAAAAATAGCGCATTATTGCATCATTTGCAAGCATAAAATTCACTTTTTGCGCCGAGTGACGGATTTTTCTTTCCTGCGGAGGAAAGACAGTAAAGTGTGGATTCGAAGTAATTCTTGTTTCCGGTGATAGTAGGAGTATTAACCAATGCGTTTGCAATATTCTGCAAGTGCGCTCCAGAAGCTGCGAGTAAAGGAAATTGAAAAAATATTTAAAACAGGTGTGACAAAATCGGGGTTAATTTGTCTATTAAGTATCGGTTATGGACAAAAGATCAGAAACACCGCCTGAAGAACGGGAATATTCTGAATCTTTACAATTTATTGAGGGCTTGTGGAGAAGGTGGCGGGGCAGGAAGTTGAAAAGTGTTGCAGTATCAAAAAAATATCCCCCTTCTCTCTTTTATGGAGACGAGGCCGGGGTTCGGTCAAAAAAAACTATACCCCCCCGGCCTTGATTTAAATAAAAGATTTTGAAGAGAATAGAAATTGAAAAAAAAAATCCTGCCGCAATCGACAGGATTTTTTTGTGGGCTCTACGGGATTCGAACCAGCGACCTCTTCCGTGTCAAGGAAG
>CAZIHB010000480.1:0-2280 GCA_964538535.1 uncultured Hyphomicrobiales bacterium
CTGACATTTAAAAGAATGGTGATGCACAGGATCCTCCAGAAAGAAATCGGGCAGGAGCATGCCACGATTGATCCCGAAGATAAATTGCTCAATTTAAACGAGGATGTGATCAACGTTCTGAAAAGCAGGATGACCAAAGCCACCAATAGTGCCTCGAAGGCCTTCGAGCTCGAGGTGGCTGACAGCTCTCCGCTCAGTTTCTTCAATCTGTGCCATAACTTGAAAACTCAGCCCAACGAAGTGTTCCTGAAGCGTTCCATCGAAATCGCTCATAATCTTGCCAAATCTCAAACAAAAAACAATATTCCCGGCGGATACCTGATCCTCATCGAGGCATATGACAAGGCTGTAAGGACGGCATATATCGTCATTAAAGCCGAGCTGCATGAAGTGCTGCACTACGAATACTCTGCCGAAGGATCACGGATTGAACTGATGGATGATGTTTTCCTTAGCCCCACGAGAAAGTTTTATAAAATTGGCCTGATTTATGAAAAGGAGCAGGACGACACTAAGGAATTCCCAAACAATCAATACGGTGCCTTCCTTTTCGATGACGGATTTTCTGTTGATTCGGAATTGGCGGAATACTTCTACAAGGAGTTCCTGGGATTCACAATCGAGCACAACGCCAAGCTCCAGACAAAGAGATTCTTCGACAACACAGAAAGCTTTATCAAGAACAATTTTTTTGATTCCGATAAAAAATATGACTTGCTTCAGGCACTTAAAGGAGAGTTCTCGGGAAACGAAGAAAGCGTGCTTACCCCTGAAGAATTTGCCATGGCATATTTTGATGATGAACAGACTCGCGAAGACTATAAAATGGAAATTGTCGAGTACCTTCCGGAAAAAATTATCAAGAACGATGCTCTTATAAAGAACAAGCTTCGCTGGAGAAAGCTCGTGTTTCCGAACAAAGTGGTGATGCAGGGGCCGGACAGCACTTTTGATTATAACACGCAGATAATCACCTCCATGGATCAACTCGCCGGTCTGGATTTTGAAAATCAGTCCTTCACGATTCTGAAAATCAAGGGAAAACCGTATTCTACCGAGTTTGAAGACTAAGCGGTTTCATGATTACAGCTTATCGTTTATAGAACGAGAATATCAAAAAAGCCGGCAGAATATGATCCTGCCGGCTTTAATCTTATAATTCCCATATGATGCACCCAATTATCTTGGCATACTTCTCAGGTAAGACAGTAATTTGTTTGTCGCCGGCTTTTGCCTCTTAAGCTTTTCGTACCTCAGAAATGCCAGGAAGAGGTAAACGGCTGTAAGAATAAGCATGTTCCAGATCTGGAATTGAATACCCGACAGGTCGTTTCCCATCTGAGAGATTTTCATCAATGAATTCAAAAACGGTGTCAACGGTATTGCATAAGAAAACCACCTTACAATCTCCGGAAGCTGGCCGGCCGGCCAGGCAAATCCCGAAAGCATGAACATTGGATAGGACGTGAATCCAAGCACGACAAATGTAGTTATCCTGTGATGGAAATACGTGCCGATAAAAAGCCCGAGGGACGAGGCTGATATAATTCCAAGCATGGTCATCACAAACAGATCCCAGCCTCCGCCAACATACCTGATATCGAAAAGCGATCCATAAACGAGCTTGGAGAACAAGGAAAAGATAAGAAAGGCCGAGCAATAGAAAACAACCTTAGCTAAAAGAATCAGGGGAGTGTTCCTTGTAACGGAAAAGAGATCGCCCCATCTGTTCAATGACCATTCTTTTGCTGATGCGCTTGTAACCGAGATCAAGACGAGCTGCAGGACAATAATGGCCATGATGCCCGGAAGTATAAGATCGCCATATGTCTGATAGGGATTGAAAAGATTCTGGAATTCAAGTTTTACCGGCTGAGCCAATTCTTTATTTTCGAACACCGGCACTCCCTTTGCCGCGAGGACGCTGGCCGTGATTTTCCCTGAAAAGCCCGATACTATCTGGGAAACCGGAATTCCGACGTCGCCCAGCACGAGCATTCTGCCCGGTGACAGAATCAAATCAACGTCGCATCTCTTGCCTGTTTTGATATTTTTTGCGAACCCGTTCGGAATCACGAGGGTGGCAAAAACCTTCTGCCCTGCCATTTCTCTTTCGGCTTCTTCCTGGTCGAATACCATCTGCGCAACCTTGATGTTCTGATGCGCGTCAATTTCGCGAATCAGTGCACGAGACAGGGAAGTGTGATCATCGTCCCTAACGGCGATCGGAACATCAGTTTCAATCTTTTTGATATAAATCGAACCGTAAAGAGCCGGGTA
>CAZIHB010000481.1:0-2263 GCA_964538535.1 uncultured Hyphomicrobiales bacterium
AATTTGAGTGACGGCGCGAAAGTGATGTCAAACACATCGTTCGGCATGTTTGGATAGCCAAGAGATTGAAAGCCCGGGCCGACCCACATGGAATTAATCCTGAAGGAATAATTCCGGCCGAGCGAAACGAAAAGCCCCGCCTTGGCCGCGGCGTCCACACGCGTGGAATATCGGGGCAGAAAGATGCTTTTAATGAAGCGCGGCACCCCGGAATTTTTAATCTCACCGGCCGTAATATCATCGCTCGTGGCCGAGATGGCAGCCTCGGCGGTAAATTTCACGCGGTCGCCCGCGGGCACGCCGAATGCCAGCGATGTTACGAGATTCTCGGCCGGCAGGGGTGAATTTATGCCCTGAAGCCGGGCGGACGTGTCATCCCATGCCTTGGCAAAATTCAGGTGAACGAATGATTCGCCTTCCGATCCATAGCCAAGCTTAAGTGCAAGAGCCATCCTTTTGTACTCGCCGCCGAATTGCACGGAGCTGTCGGGCGAGCGCTTGTCGCGCAGCCTGCCGTATAGCGCCGTCACGCGGAACTTGCCGGGAAGGAGCTCCACTCCCCCGCCGAGCAGCCTGGAATCACCAAAGCTAAGATCGGAGAGCTTCGCGAAAAAATACCCGCCGTGCAGAACCAGCCAGCTTCCGATCCTCGGGTTGACCCCGAACTGGTTGAACGGCTGCTGGAATCCCACTTCCGACGTGGTGAACCACAGTTCGAAAGGCAGCTGCACCTGGTCATAGACGGAAACATCAAGCAGGACGCTGCCCCTGAGGCTCGCTTTGGGCAAGTACTGCCGGCGAGTGGAATCGATGGCGGAAGAATTGGATGTTGAAGTGAAATCGGTGGTAATGCCCATCGATCCCTTAACCTTGAATATTTGATTATTAACCATCCCGCCTGGCGATGCGGAAGCAGGGGGAACCTGCGTATAAACCTTTGTCTGGCATAGCATTATAACAATAACAGCACGAATTACGTTTTTTAGTAAATTAATTGCCTTGTGCTTCCCTGCCATAGCCGCGCTGCCCCTTTTTCCCTAATTCGCTCATTTTTCGGTAGTTAAATTATAAAATCTTCTATTAAACCCAAACTTATTTTTGAATAGCAGCAATAATAATCCGAAGGCTATTTTCGTTTAATGCTATATCTTATTATTTTTTTCTGCTTCTATCTTAGGTATCTCTTCATTTTTCGCGATATAAATAATATATTGTTTTCTTTTTTCTTTGCCGGTTGATCATAATGAGACACTACTTCTTATATATAATAATGTTATCAATTTTAATCTCGACGGACAGCTTTTCCATGGACCACTCACTAAGCGTGCTGACAGGCAACTGGCAGTTCAGATGCGCCGGGGACACCACCTGGCGCAAAGCCGCCGTGCCGGGGTGCATTCACACAGATTTGCTGAATTGCAGCCTAATTCCCGACCCCTTCTATGCCGACAACGAGCAAAAGCTGCAATGGATCGAATCGGAGGACTGGGATTATTCCTGCTCCTTCGATTGTGATTCTTCACTTGCTGCCATGCAGCACATCGAACTAATCTTCGAATGGCTCGACACCTTCGCGGAAGTCAGCCTGAACGGAAAAAAAATCCTTTCTGCCGACAACATGTTCCGCACCTGGCGCGTTGACGTCAGGAAAATCATCAGGCCGGGCAAGAATCAGCTCGACATCAGATTTTTCTCGGCCGTGAATTTCGGGAAAAAAGAAGCGGCAAAACTCAGCTACACCCTTCCCGGCGACGAAAAAGTGTTCACGCGCAAAACTCAGTCGCAATACGGGTGGGACTGGGGCCCGCGGTTCGTCACCTGCGGCGTGGGCCGCGACATCAAGATCGAGGCTTGGAACGGCTGGAAAATCGATAACATCCGGTTCGTCACAGAATCCATATCCCCCTCCAATGCCGAAATGTCGGCCATTGTCACCGTCAGATCAGACTCCGCTGCCGAAATATCCTATTCAATTCAATCCGGCGGCGGCGTGCTTGCCTCGGGCAGCTTCAAGGCAAGGCCGGGCACGGGCAGCCACAAGATCAGCTTCGATGTTGCCGGCCCGAAGCTTTGGTATTGCAACGGCCTCGGCGAACCACACCTCTACACGGCGGTTTCCGAGTTCACTGCCGGCGGCAGCAAGAGAAAGATCGAATCAAGTTTCGGCATCAGGACTATTGAGCTCGTGCAGAAAAAAGACCTGCACGGCCGGACATTTTTTTTCAAGCTGAACGGAAAGCCATTCTTCGCCAAGGGAGCGAAC
>CAZIHB010000482.1:0-2262 GCA_964538535.1 uncultured Hyphomicrobiales bacterium
CATCAGCACGTCGCAAGCGGCAAGATAGCCGGGGATGCGGTTATAAGGAATAAATCCGGTGATATGCGCGTACTTGCTGACCCCGTCGCGGTTCATTATTTCTTCTATGCGCGGCCTGAGTATGCCATCACCCACGAAAAGCAGGCGCGCGTTCGGTATCTTGTCAATTATGGATTTGACGGCCGAGGCCAGCACGTCAACGCCGTGCCAGTGGCCGAAAGTGCCGGTGAAGCCGATGACGAAATTATCTTCGAAGCCGAGCTCCTTCCTTATGAGTGATCCGTCGATGCCGGGATTGAAAATATCCGGATCCACACCGTTCGGCGCGGGAACGATCTTGGCGCCATCGATGCCGAACATATCCACCACCTGGCGCTTCAGGGCTTCTGACGGCACGATGATCGCGTCGCTCTCGTGGATCTGAATTTCCTCGGCCCACTTCAGCAATTTGGAAAAATAGAGCTTGCCCCAGTTTTTTTTCACCCAGTATTCAATCCCATCCACGTGAAGGATGAACGGCAGCCCGAGATCGCGCTTTATGACTGCCCCGCCGTAATGAAAATCGTGATGGTGCTGATAGAAAAAGTCAGGCTGCTCCTTCTCGATAATTTTTTTGAACGCCTCTATGGAGCGTGTGTTATACGGCATGTTGAGCACTTCGGGGAAATTCCGGAGCAGTCTGCCGTAATCAACTATATATAGCGGCACTCCCTCGGGGAGCACCATGGGGCCGCTCGAAACGTAGGAGCATTTGTGCCCGAGCTTGTGGAATCCCCTTATCTTGCCGACGTGCAGCGAAGCCGTGCCACCCTCGGTGACGGCGCCGTAGAAGTCCGTCCTCCAGAAGAGCACCTTTAATTTCTTTTTATCAACAGCCATTTCAGTAGCAGCATTTTCGGATAATAATACATTATTATAAAGGCGCTTGCAACGATTTCCAGAGCAAGGGCCGGACAATCGGCAAAAACAAAACCAAAAAGCGAAACTCCTTTCCGCCTGCCGCTTTCATCGATAATAAGCGAGTTGAAAGCACCGGAGAGGATCATGTAGAGCTTCATGAAGAAGTGGAAACGCTGATAGTTCAAGTCGATGCACGCAAAATAAATAGTTCCGAAACGGCCGCTCTTCATCAGCCGGAGCATCTTACCGGGCCGGCTGAGGTCCTTTTCGTCAATTTTAACCACTTCAACGCTTTCGGGGTTCAGCCCGTGCGCGTCGAAGAGGTTCTGCAGGCGCCCGTTTATCAGAATCATTAAATCCATAATTTTTTATCTTAATCCAATGACAAGAAAAAACAAAAATACAAAAAAGACAACAGGATTGACAGATAGATTTTCATACCGTTGGGAGAATGCCTGCCGGGTGTTCCCGGGGAAAGGATAAAATAAAGAAAAAATGTAAAAAAGCTGCAACTATTGCAACTTTTAAAAGTATCATGTGTTATTATAGAGCGAGAAGAAATGTAAGAAAAACATGAGGTGTGTTGTAATAAATTTAAAAAGCCTATAAGCTTTCAGCAGCTTATAGTGGCTGAGGCATATACTGATGATGCAAATCGCATTCCTGCAGCGGGGAAGGCCAGAAACCGGCCTTGACGATAGGCATTCCGGTAACAATAAGAAAAATAAAGAGATAAGAATAAACCATATCGAAATTATTCAATTCATTTTGCGGAATTGAGCAGTAAAATTTTCTGCATTTAAGTGTAGAGGGGAGCTTATTGCTTTGAATTGCAAATATGAATAATAACAAGTTTCCTGTTTCACAACATAGGAGAAGTGGTATTTATTTATTGCTAAGTAATAAGGGAAAACTAAAATAAATTATCAAAAACAAAGGAGAAATCCGTGAACAAGTTTGAATTGCGAAAGTTTATGAAATTAAAGGGCCTGCTTAGCCTTTTTATCATAGTTATGATTACCCGGGCTTATCCCGGTGTGGCCAATGCCACTGAAATGGCAGGAAAATATACAGTAGGCTCGGGTGGAGATTACGAGAGCCTGAAGCAGGCAATCAGCGACATCCAAAGCATGGGTGCGAGCGGCGATATTAATCTCGCCATCACGAGCGACCTGACACTGACTGAGCCAGTTGTCATTACTTACGATAATGCTGCTTACAAGCTGCGCATTTTTCCTTCAGGCGGAACCAGAACGATCAGCACCGATTCAACTCTTGCAGCGCTAATCTTGCTGAAGAACGCCCGAAACGTCGAAATCGACGGAAGTGAGGGGGGAAACGGCACAGACAGGAGCCTGCACT
>CAZIHB010000483.1:0-2260 GCA_964538535.1 uncultured Hyphomicrobiales bacterium
CCAGCCGGTCTTGCTGCCATCCGTGAACTCGCACTCGGGGCAGTCCACGAGAAACGTTCCGGACTGGAAATTGGGCCCCACACCGATGAAAATGCTGCCGTTCGAGGCCAATGTGTCCTTTTCGGGTTCCAGCGGATTGGCAAGCGGCTTGCCTGCCTGAGCCGTGCAAAATGCTGCCAGCGAAAATAAAAATCCCGCGGCCAGAGATTTTAGCGTGTTTTTAAACAATAAGTCCATTATATTTACCGTAGTAGAAACTATAAAAAATTGATTTACCAACTAAAAATAAAATATATAGAATCAACTTAACAATAATTTAATATATTTTCTCAAAACACAAAATGGATATTATAAAAGAAAGCCATGATACTGAAGAAAATTTGCCGCCGATAAACAAATCACGTTACGCGGCGGTCAAACTTCTTAGCAGATTCGAGAGAAGCGATTCCTATATCGACAAGCTGCTGGCGCACGCGTTCAGCGAGAGTGAATTTTCACCGCAGGACAAGGCACTGCTCACCGAGCTCGTCAACGGCGTCATCAGGTGGAGAGGGAAGCTCGATTGGGCCCTGACGGGGTTCTATCATGGCGACTATCTGAAATGCCTGAATATCATAAAAAATGCCATGAGGGTCGGCCTTTACCAGGTTATGTTTCTCGACCGAGTCCCGGCGCACGCGGCAATTAACGATGCTGTCGAAATTGTAAAGAGAATTCAGGGCTCGCGGACGGCCGGTATGGTGAACGCCGTGCTGCGGAACATCACGCGCAACATGGCCAACATCCGCTACCCCTCCAGGGAGAACGACCCCGTCTATTATCTCGCCGTGATCCACTCCCATCCCAAATGGATGGTAAAGCGATGGATGGACAGGTTCGGCTACGAGGCGACGGAGAATCTCCTGATAGCCAACAACCGCCGCCCATACGTGCCGGTCAGGGTCAACACGCTGAAAGCCTCGCCCGCCGAGATCAGCAGGCTTTTGAGCGAAAACAGTATCGAATTTATGCAATCACCCTACCTCGAGCAATCTTTCCTGCTTCAGCCGCCAAAATTCGACATCTCGCAGACCGAGCTCTTCAAGGCAGGGAAGATCACGGTTCAGGACACAGCGGCGAGCCTCGCCGTCAGGCTGGCAAGCCCCGAACCCGGCAGCACCGTGATTGACATGTGCTCGGCTCCCGGCGGAAAGACCGTGTTCATGGCTGAACTGATGAAAAACAGCGGCTCGATAATAGCGCTTGATAAATATCAGTCCAAGATCAAAATAGTTGAGGACACGGCAGCGCGAATGGGTTTCGATATCATTGAAACACGAGTGGACGACTCGCGCCATGCAAGATTCAAGGACAAGGCCCGCGTCGCTTTCTGCGACGTGCCATGCTCGGGGCTCGGCACTCTCAGCAAGAAACCCGATATTAAATGGAAGCGCGAGCCTGAGGACATTGCCTCCATGGCAGTCCTGCAGCTGGAAATTGCAGCGAACGCCGCCAAATACGTCGATGACGGAGGCTGGCTCGTTTACTCCACCTGCACGACGGAACCCGAGGAGAACGAGGAGAATATTGCACGCTTCCTCGCGGCCCATCCTGATTTCGAACTGGATCCGGCGGAAAAATACCTGCCGGCCGAGGTCTGCTCGGGTGGAATGATGAAAATACTGCCTCACGTGCACGGCATCGACGGAGCCTTTGCCGCCAGGCTGCGGAAGAGGTAGCATCGCGTCGCGTCTTCCCGTTATCTGAATCCACAGTTCAAAATAAATTTGGAATAACTGCTTAATTCCCTCATATTTTTTATGGGGGATTTTTTTTTAAACACTGCCCATGGGGATAACTGTAGGGCCGCGGCCACACCGTGGCGAGCCCGCCGTGTCCGATAGTGCTTCGTCATTCCCGCGCAGCAGCGGCCACGCCATATGCCACAATGGCGCATATGATGCCATTGTGACGGTATATTTTAATTTTCTCTGCCATAATTGTCCGCGCGCCGCCATCGTGTCACCTCTTCCTGCCATTTTGTCCCTATTTTCGGGTTTGGCACGCTATTCGTATTGTATAAGGCGTAACGGTGATTAAATGTATTGAGAACATAGAATAGAAAAAGGAGGTCCAAGATGACTTACGTTAAATTTGATCCGATGAAAGGCTTCGAAACATTGGCCAACACTTTCAGCAAGGTGGCCGGCGAAGTAGAAAAAGAAATGATGCAGCGCGACAATTCATGCAAGCCCGGAGTGGATATCAGCGAGTTCGAGGG
>CAZIHB010000484.1:0-2253 GCA_964538535.1 uncultured Hyphomicrobiales bacterium
GCCGTCATTACTAGTTTGCATTCCTCTCTCCAATCTAACAAAACATACACCCCACAAGATTCTCTTATAAATGGAAAGCTTGCGAGTTAACACGGCCAAGCTCTGAGAGAACTGGGCATTTTCAACAATTACGTTGCTCGGCGTCTTCAGCCTGTAGGGCACGAAGTTCCAGATGGCCACTATGCCGCCCTCAATCATCATGTCTGCCGTCCTCTGGGCAACTTCCGCGGGCACTGTGAGCACCCCGATCTTCGTTTTCATCAGTTTAGCAAGAACGACAAGCCGCTCCACATCGAGCACCTCTATATTATGAACTAAGGTTCCGATCTTGCTTTTGTCGCTGTCGAAAGCCGCCACAAAGTTCAGACCATAGTTCCTGAATCCGTCATATCCAAGCATTGCGGTGCCCAGGCTGCCGACGCCCACGAGAAATGCGTCATTGTTGTCGTCCCAGTCCAGGCATTTTGTGATAGCTTTGATCGCCTCTTCAATGTCAAAGCCGGTCTTGGGTTTGCCGACTATCCCGGTATATTGAATATCCTTCCTCACTTTGATTGATTCCAATGAAAGCTCATCGGCAATGTAAGTGCTCGATACGTATCTCTCGCCCTGCTCTTTCAACCTGCTCAAGAGATGTAGATAATGGGCAAGCCGCCTGATAGTCGGCTCGGGAATCGGATTAACATCTTTAGAGGCCATTTTTCCCGCCATGAATATTTTCCAAATATTTTCGATATTAGTCTATCGATAATTGCTTAGCTATACAAAATTAGCAAATTGACCCTGATTATCAAATAATTTTTTCCCGCACAAACCACTGATAATTATATTATTTCATCGACTAATGAAGTTCCGGCCTTCGATTATCGATTATTTATAAATCATTTTGTTCGTTTTTATACTTGTAATCCCTTGCATATCGGTAACTTATATCGATTTATTTTACCGTTTCGAATGCCCGCGAGCCCGACTTTTCTCCGTTTTTCCGGACGGAATATAATATCCACATCGACTTTCCGTCTTTTCATCGTATTTTGCAGTGCTTTTTTTTTCTAATATTAAGGATGCTTATGAAGTATGCTTCCCCTTTCGCGGTAATCGTTCTGGCGTTCCTTTCCATGTGGTTCGGAGCTTCCGCCCAGGACGAACAGATCGACAAGCTTAAGCAACTCAATTTCGACACCGAAGAGCTAAAAGAAATCAAAGACCCCTATTTCTCTATCGGCCTGGGCTATAGCGGCTCGTTCCTGATGCTGAAATATGACGACATGAACAAGTTCGTCACCGGCAAGCTCGGCATTGAAAAAGCAAGCGGCCCGATGTTTGTCAATGGTATCCACGGCTTTTCAGGCATTATCATCGTTCCCAACCTGAAATTCGGGATCCTCGGTCTCTCCGGATCCAAGAAAATGGAGGGATCTCTGGATGTTAACGGCACGAAGGTCAACCGCCACCTTGACTTCGATCTGAACCTGACCGGCTTCACTTTCGATTACGCCTGGGTGCCCGTCAAATCCCTCGCCGTCACTATCGGGACAGCCCTCGGCTGGGGCAGCCTCTCTATCGAGTCATATCAGAACGCCGGCGAGATCTCGTGGAATGACCTCGGAACGAAGCCCGTGGGATTGAACTACAGCGACAAGCTCACCAAATCCATCGTCTTTGCCGAGCCTGCGCTCAACCTGGAGTATGCGCTGACAAAATTCTTCATGCTCAAAGCAGGTGTTTCCTATAATATTACTGCCGACAACTTCTTCACGAGTGCCGATTGGAAACTCAACAAGAACACTGACGTCACCGGCGTTCCTTCGGGAATAAACGGCAATGGCCTGAGTATAAAATTCGGGGCCTATGTAGGCGTGTTCAACTACTAATTTCTTCGCGTGGCGGCTCGCGGCTGCGTTCCGTGAGCCTGCCCCGAATGAACCTCGTGAGTACCGGCATATATTCCGATTTCTTGTATTTTTTTTGATTGACAATTCGAATATTTTTATTATTTTTGTACTCCCTTCGGGGATGTTCTTACATAAGTCGGGCCTGTAGCTCAGTTGGTTAGAGCAGCGGACTCATAATCCGCTGGCCGGGGGTTCAAGTCCCTCCGGGCCCACGATAAGCCGTAACAAGATTTATTGTTGCGGCTTTTTTTTGTTTGTTTGTGAATACTCGAATAAACCGATAATAATTGGATTTCCCGCGGAGGCGCCTGTGTTGAAACCGCAACGCCGGCTTTTTCCCCGCTGTCATCTCCGCGGA
>CAZIHB010000485.1:0-2252 GCA_964538535.1 uncultured Hyphomicrobiales bacterium
ACTATCATGTTCCTGATTGATCTTGTAAAAAAGATATTCAAATTCCTGCTGGCTGCGCTTGTCGGCTTTCTTGTTTTGTCAGTATTAACGGTAGCAGTATATAAAATTGTCCCCCCTCCCGTCACCCCGCTCATGTTGATAAGGGTAGCCGAAGGTGTATTTTCCGGTGAACCGGTTGGGATATCAAAGACATGGAAATCCTACGATGAAGTGTCGCCCAATTTATTCAAAGCCGTGATGTCAGGCGAGGACGCAAGATTCATGGTTCACCATGGCATCGACTGGCGCGCAGTTGATGCAGCAAAAAAATTCAACGAGGCCCACGAGGGTGAGAAGCTGCGCGGTGCAAGCACGATAACCATGCAGACAGCAAAAAACACCTTTCTCTGGCACGGTAGAAACTATATCAGAAAGGGCCTTGAAGCTTATTTCACTTATCTGATTGAAGCAGTTTGGGGCAAGAAGCGCATACTCGAAGTTTACGTGAACGTGATTGAATGGGGCCCCGGGCTCTATGGTGCCGAGGCAGCATCGCAAAAGTACTTCGGCAAGCCTGCCTCACAATTGACGAAGAGGGAAGCAGCTCTTATGGCTGCCGTCCTGCCGAACCCCAGGCGGTGGTCCCCCGCCTCGCCGACAAATTACATCAATAAAAGAGTATCATTTATTATGGGCAGGATGGGCGGTATGCCTATACCAAGGATCAATGGCTGATGAAGAACGATCAAACGCCTTTAATGCGACAATATAACCAGGTGAAACAAAAATATCCCGAAACAGTCCTGCTTTTTCGAATGGGCGACTTTTTCGAAACCTTCGGTGATGATGCAGTTATTGCTTCGAAGGCCTGCGGCCTGGCCCTGACCAAGAGAAACAACGGTGCCGCCGGAGATATGGCGCTTGCCGGTTTCCCACATCATCAACTGGATGCCTACCTGCCAAAACTTGTCAAAGCCGGCTTCCGTGTGGCCGTGTGCGAGCAGCTCGAGGATCCGAAGCTGGCCAAGGGAATCGTCAGGCGCGGCGTTGTGGAAGTGGTCACACCGGGTGTAGCTCTCTATGATAAGCTCCTTCATACAAAAAGCAACAACTACCTCGCGTCGCTCTATATCAAGACAGAAAAAAACGGCTTCAAAAGATGCGGCATTTCTTTCTGTGATATATCAACCGGGGAGTTCTACTACACCGACGCACCGCTTGCGAAATCACAAGAAATACTGCAATCATTCGCGCCCGCAGAAATTCTGATCTGCAAGAAACAGCGTGATGATGCCATGAGCCTGGTATCAATGCTGACGGATAAACCCGCCGTCACAAAACTCGAGGAATGGATATTCGAAGAAAGCTTCGCGAGAGATGCACTTCTGAAGCATTTCAAAACCAAAAGCCTGAAGGGATTCGGCATTGAAGATAATATTCCGGCATTGACGGCCGCGGGAGCAGTGCTGCATTACATCAGCGAAACGCAGCAGAACTCCCTCCCCCAGATTCAAACTCTTTCCGCCTTTGATCCGGGCGAATTCATGACGCTTGACTACTCCACGAGGCGCAATCTCGAGATACTCTTTTCAATGAACGATAAAATGCCGGGAGGCTCACTCATCTCGATTCTTGATATGACTGAGACCCCAATGGGCGGAAGGCTTTTCAAGAAGTGGATATCGAGGCCGCTGAAACAGCTTGAAATGATTCATCAAAGGCTTGATTGCGTTGAGGCATTTTACCTCAACGACGGCATCAGGGCAGAATTGCGCGGAATTTTTGCTTCACTTGCCGATCTGGAAAGGCTGATATCAAAGATATGCACGGGCAGGGCCAATCCCAGGGACTGCAATTCCCTGAAAAATAGTATCAATTCCATTCCGGAAATTAAAAAATTGCTGTACTCGGCCGGCAACTCTTCACTCGAGAGGTTAGCAGATAATCTTGAAGAGCTTCCGGCCCTCGTTTCGCTTATCGAGAACGCGGTGGTAGAGGAACCCACGATTCAGATCGGCTCGGGCAGTATTTTCAAAAAGGGCTACTCCGCCGAACTTGACGGTTTCGTGGAGGCTAAGCTGAACGGAAAGAACTGGATCAGCGAATATCAGGAAAATGAAAGACAGAACTCCGGGATAGGAAACCTGAAGGTCGGGTTCAATAATGTTTTCGGGTATTATATTGAAATATCCAAAATGAATGCCCAGAAGGCTCCCGAATCATACGAGAGAAAACAAACCCTTGCTAATGCCGAGCGATTCACCACTCCCGAG
>CAZIHB010000486.1:0-2250 GCA_964538535.1 uncultured Hyphomicrobiales bacterium
GAACCGACATATCCGGTAACCAGGATCTGCTTGTTGCGGGCAATCACGCACCCGCCACGGACCGGTTCGCAGGAGAGCACTTCCGATATTTTCCTTATGTCCGATTCCTTGAACGAAAAACCCATTTAAATCCCCGCACCAATTTTTCTATCTCTACATGCCTAAAATAATCATATCACGAAGAAATATACGGCAAAAAAATCAAAAACCGAAACATTATTTGCGGCCACGAGTGCCATTTCCTATCTCGGGTCGCTTATCGGGCGGCTGCCGGGCGGCTGCTGCCCGCGGATGAACTCCCTTTTGGCCTTGGCCCGCGCCGAGTCGATCATGCCGATGAACTCGAGCTTGTTCTCCGCGAATTTGAAAAACGTGCGGCGGAACTCTCGGTCAGTATAGCCGTTTTTTTGCAGCACCTCGTGCACCTTCCTGTTGGCAATGGTCGTATCCGTGAATTTCTCTCGAGTGAGAAGTATCTCCTTGTATGTTTCAACGAACCGCTTCTTCTCGGTATCTCCCGAGCAGGAGGGCAGCAACAGGAAAACCAGCAGCACGGAAGCCGCAAAGAACTTTTTCATCCGTTCACTCCGATATATAACCAAATTCTACGCGCAATTTATTGCTTTTTGGACTTATAATAAAATTTATCCCGTTTTTTGCGATTCTCGGAATTAATAATTATAGCGGAGAAAGTATTTGATTATTTCCGCGAAATGCAGCCTGCATGCCGGCACCCCGCGTTTGCACGATCAGCGGCGCCAAAACTTATCACTCTTGATTCACTCGATGCTCTAAAACCTGTAGCTCAGCCCCACGCCTATCTGTTCCTTCACCTGCAGGCGGGCTCCCTCGCCCACCTTGGTCTTCACTCCGGCAATTTTCTCGTAGAGCGGCACCTTGATGTCCTGGTCATATATGAATTGAGCAAAGACGTTAGCCGAGATAAATTTATTCACTTTCAGGAACACGGTGTTCTCCCAGTTCACGTCGATGTTCTTCCTGTTGGACTCGTTCGGATCCGTGTAATTATTGAAGAGCTCGAGCTTTGACTGCAGCGTGATGGCTTCCATCAGGCTCAGCTTTGCTTTCGCCGCGAGGTAGGCTCCGAAGTCCGCCCGGAATTTCTTCCCGTGATGCAGCAGCCTGCCCTGTGAATCAAACGCGGCCCGCTCGACGCTGTAAGCACCGGAATCTGCAAGGGCCTGATTCATCACCCAGATGCACCTGCCGGATGCCGGGGATAAATAGATGTTCAGGTCATCATATGGCTTATATTCCAGTCCGATCGAGCTGATCAGGTACGCGGGCGAAAACCATTTGGAAACCACGGTCGAATCGTCCGGATACTTGTAGCCGTTGGCGAACTGGCTCTTGAAATTGAGCAGTATCGTGTAATAAAGCGACGTTATGGCCTTGTAGCCGAATTTTGAGTTGAAATCGATCTTGTCCTCGTTCTTGCGGTAGGAATACTCATCCGAGGTGACGAAACCGAAACCGAGATCGAGCGTGTTGTCCCAGTTGATAGTGCTGTCCTTGTAGCTCGAGAAGAGATTCGTCAGGGCAGTGAGCGCGATGGAGCTTTCGCCGCCCTGTGCCCAGTTGCTCAGGGCAAGCTGCGAGAGCAGCACGGAGACATAGCCGCCGTGTGTGAACTTCCTGGTGCTGTCCGCGCCGGGAGTGGCAACTTTCGCGGCCGTTGCCGCGCTTGCCGCCGCTATCGTGGCCGCAGCGTTATCAGTCTGGCTCAGGGCGGGCTTAAACGCGGCCATTAATGTCAAGAGGAATATTACGGCAGTCTTTTTCATTGCAGAACCGAATCTATATATCAGCCAAACAAGTGATTTCGAAAAAAATTTTATTCCTGCGGCATCAACCATTCAACGATTTCAAAACTAATAAATTATGCGGCTGCATGCCCCCTGCCGATCAATTTTTTTTATGCTTGGGCGGCAGGCTTTCAGCGCCGGGTGTTTTCCCGGTATTCTTTCACCAGCCGGCTTATCCCGTCCTCGAGAGTAATGCCGGCTTTCCAGCCCAGCCTCCCGGCTTTCGACACGTCGAGCAGCTTCCGGGGCGTGCCGTCCGGCTTCGAGGGATCGAATATTATTCTGCCGCCGAATCCCGCGGCTCTTGCAATGATTTCCGTCAGCTCCCTTATTGTCAGCTCAAGGCCGGTGCCGATATTCACAAAATCCCCCGTCTCGCTGAAATCGCGGTTCTCCATGAAGAAGACCGCGGCATCCGCCAGGT
>CAZIHB010000487.1:0-2248 GCA_964538535.1 uncultured Hyphomicrobiales bacterium
ATTTCTTTCCTGATGGTAGTAATCCTTGAGCATCTGATATTTAAAGATAAGGAGACCGCCTAAATTTCCGGCTTCGCTCTGCATGGCATTCCGGCTGCATTTTTGTCCATTTTTACTGCACATGATAAAGTAGTAAATTGCAGCTTGTGATTGTGTATTATTGGAATTGAAAATGCAACCTGAGTTGTTGTGCCCTGCAAAAAATATTGAATCAGGGCGGGCTGCGATAAATTACGGGGCCGACGCGGTATATATAGGTGCGCCCAAATTCGGCGCGCGCGCAGCCGTGGGCAACTCCGTCTCCGAAATTGAAAGCCTGGCCGGTTACGCCCATAAATACAATGCCCGCGTTTATGCCACCGTCAACACGATTCTTTATGATTCCGAACTCGAAGAGGCACGCGATCTGATATTCCGGCTTTATTCTGCGGGAGTTGATGCTCTTATCATCCAGGACACTGCCCTGCTAAAAATGGATTTGCCGCCGATCCCGCTCTTTGCCAGCACGCAGATGCACAATTATAATATTGAACGCATCAAATTCCTTGAAAACGCCGGGCTCTCAAGAATCATACTCGCCCGGGAGCTCAGCCTCGGTCAAATCCGGGAAATAAGGGAGAGCACATCCGCCGAACTTGAATTTTTCGTTCACGGAGCTCTTTGCGTCTCGCTGAGCGGGCAATGCTACTTCAGCAGGGCAGCTAACGGGCGGAGTGCCAACCGCGGCGAATGCTCCCAGCCCTGCAGGCACTTGTATTCACTGCTCGACGGCCGCGGAAAGACAATTATCAAAGACAAGTACCTGCTTTCTCTGAAGGATCTTATTCTTTCTCCGATGCTCCGGCAATTGCTTTCAGCGGGAATATCATCATTCAAAATTGAGGGCAGGCTGAAAGACATAAACTACGTTAAAAATATCACTTCATTCTACAGGAAGGCGTTAGATCAGATTATCGACAGCAGCCCCGGACTTTCCCGGGCATCATCCGGACGGACTGAAATTAAATTCGAGCCGGATCCCGAGCGTTCCTTCAACCGCGGCTTCACGAGCTATTTTATCAATGGCAGAAGCAAAGGTATGTCTTCCTGCCTCAGCCCGAAATCTATTGGTAAAACCGTGGGGCGTGTCAGGGAAAGCTCGAGCAATTTTATAATCTCCGATTTATCCGAGAAGCTTGCAAATGGGGACGGACTTTGCTTTTTCAATGCTGAAGGAGCCCTCGAAGGATTTTACGTTAACAAAATCGATCAAGGTAAAATATATCCGAACGAGATGAAAATCCCCCGCCCGGGTGCTATTCTATACAGAAACTTCGATAAAGCTTTCGAGAGTATGCTTGATAATGACAGGTCAATCCGTCAAATTGATGTTGACATTCGTTTTTCTGAAGAAGAAGGCGGCTTCCGTATTTCGGCACTGGATGAAGACGACATCAAGTCTGATATGTTCTTTCCTGCCGTCAGGCAGCCGGCAGATAATCCCCGATTTGCAGCTGCCTCGATCAATAAGTGCCTCAGCAGGACCGGTAATACTATTTTCAAAGTTAAAAATATCGAGATCGATGTAGATATCCCTTCATTTTTTCCTGTTTCGATACTTAACGAGGCTCGCAGGAATTTACTGGCAAAACTTGAAGCCGCCCGCCTCTTAGCCTACCAACGAAGGGAAAGGCAGGCAGCACCGGGGCAGAATAACTATCCGGCGGACGAGTGTAATTATACGCTGAACGTGGCAAACAGACTTGCTGAAGCCTTTTACAGGGAGCATGGCGTTAGTTCGATCGAGCGTGCTTTCGAGCTGCAAAAAGAATATTCGGGAATGGTTATCATGACCTCACGCTATTGCATAAGACACGAGTTCGGCCTCTGCGAGAAATACAACAAATCCAATTCAGGATCAATGCCGTGCCTGCCTCTCTTTATTCGTGACAAGAACAGGACATACAGGTTGGAATTTGATTGCCGCAACTGCCTGATGAAGGTGATATACTGACCATTTATTATGGGACTTGGATCGATGTTCTGCCCTGCGCGGAAATTCTATATTCGAAAAAATGTTCAAATAATCTTATAGTTTTTATAGCCGGCATCCAGCCCAAACCTTGTATAAAGAAATTCTTTGAGCTTATTCTTAAATTTCCTGCGGTCTGTCGAAATATCGTGATCAAATTGCCAGTTCACCCGGTTCAATCTATCCAGCATTACTGCAGGGTGGCTCTCCTCGAATTTCTTAAGCATGTCAACGCAT
>CAZIHB010000488.1:0-2226 GCA_964538535.1 uncultured Hyphomicrobiales bacterium
TGATAAGAATTATAAAAGCATTCTGCTGGAATCAGTCCAGTCGATGGGCAAAAACGCGCCGAAGTATCAGGTGCTGGAAGAGATCGGCCCCGACCACGACAAGAAGTTTAAGGTTGGCGTTTACGTTGATGAACAGCTTGTCGGAGTCGGAGTAGGAAGAAGCAAAAAAGACGCCGAGCAGAATGCCGCGAGAAAAGCTTTAGAATTACCTGTTTTTTCACAACATTAAACTTATAGAGATATGGAAAAGTTGATTTTTGAAAAGAGCAGTAAGGGGCGCAAGGGCTATTCATTGCCTTGTCTTGACGTTAATCCTTACGATGTCAGAGCAAACATACCAGATAGATTCCTTCGCAAGAACGATGCAGGGTTGCCGGAAGTAAGCGAGAATGAAATTTCAAGGCATTTCAACAAGTTGTCTCACTTGAATTACAGCATCGAAGAGGGCTTGTATCCTCTTGGCTCCTGCACGATGAAATACAATCCGAAAGTAAATGAAGTAACTGCGGGCATGCCCGGATTCTCGTCACTGCATCCATGCGTTGACGAATCGCAGGCTCAGGGTGCTTTGCAGTTAATGTATGAGCTTGGCGAAGCCCTGAAAGAAATCACGGGCTTTACAGGCATCACGCTTCAACCGGCCGCGGGTGCTCACGGCGAGCTGACAGGTATTCTGATGATCCGTGCTTATCACGTGGACAGGGGCGATGCAAAGAGGACTAAAATTCTTATTCCCGATTCCGCTCACGGCACCAACCCGGCCTCGGCCTCGATTGGCGGGTTCCAGATCGTTAACGTCAAGTCGAACCCGGACGGGCTCGTGGATGTTGAGGACCTGAAGTCGAAATGCACGGATGAAGTGGCAGGTTTCATGCTTACGAATCCGAACACTCTTGGAATGTTCGAAAGCCAGATTGTCGAGATTGAAAAGCTTGTGCACGGATGCGGCGGCCTGATGTATATGGACGGAGCGAACCTGAATGCCCTGCTCGGCATAGTTCGCCCGGGCGATATGAAATTCGACTGCGTTCATATCAACCTGCACAAGACGTTTTCCACGCCTCACGGCGGTGGCGGCCCGGGATCCGGCCCAGTCTGCGTGGGCGACAGGCTTCTGCCGTTCCTTCCAGTTCCGCAGGTGGAGAAGGGAAAAGACGGCAAATATACACTAAACTCAAACCTTCCGAAATCCATCGGCAAAATGATCGCTTTCAACGGAAATTTTGCAATACTGGTAAGAGCATATACATATATTAGAATGCTCGGTGCAGAGGGGATTTGCGATGTCAGCAAAAATGCGATAATCAATGCAAATTATATCAAAGCACTCGTTAAAGACAATTTCGAATTCCCATATACCGGCAAGAGCATGCACGAGTTCGTCATGAGCGGCGACTATCAGAAGAAACTCGGGGTGACGACCAAGGACATAGCAAAAAGATTGTTGGACTACGGATTTCACGCGCCGACAATATACTTCCCGCTTATCGTTCACGAGGCAATGCTTGTTGAGCCCACAGAGACCGAATCGACTGAGAGACTGGAAAGCCTTGCGAATGCTCTGAATGACATCGCCGAAGAAGCAAAGAGCAATCCGGAGCTCGTTACAAACGCTCCGCTTACTACACCTGTCAAGAGGCTTAACGATGCCATGGCAGCCCGCAACCTGAATATCCGCTGGACTGAAAAGTAAGCTGAAAAATATACAGATAGAAAAATGGCCCCGTTTTTGTTGCGGGGCCTTTTTTTTGCCTTCCGCGAATTTCACATTGGGTTTATTTTCTTTTTTTGTAACTTGAAAACGATTTATGTGTTAATATATTAAACTCTTGGGCGGGTGCTCTCGTCTAACATTGAATTATTGAATTGATTATTGCCTTAAGGAGTGGAACAATGCGAATCATGTTCAAAAGGATATTCATGGCTGTTGTCATGTTTGCCTTGGCTGTGCCCGGACTTCATGCCCAATTCGGGAAAAATAAAGTGCAATATCAGGACTTCACGTGGAAGTATATTCAATCAGAACATTTTGATATTTACTACAATCAGGGCTCGAAAACTCTTGCCGAGTTTGCCGCTTATTCCGCTGAAGATGCATTGGCATCGATTCAGCACACACTGAGCTATAAATTGTCCGAGCGCGTTGTGGTTGTGGTTTACGATTCGCATAACGAATTCCAGCAGACTAACGTGATCTCCGAGTATATGCCGGAGGGAGTGGGCGGC
>CAZIHB010000489.1:0-2218 GCA_964538535.1 uncultured Hyphomicrobiales bacterium
AAGAGATATTAAAGCTGTAAAAATGCTGGATGCTTATCATGGAATAGCAGTCACATATAATAACGATTTATTCTTGTTTGATCTCAGCTATGTTTTCTGCGGCCCGGAAGGCGTTGATTATCCGGATTTCCATGATATTAACGGTTTGGAATTATCAGGCAGCGCTGAAAAGCACGGCTCGGGGGTGCTCCTGACGCCGGCTAAGCAATATAATAGCGGGGCATTTATGCTGAGCGAAGCAAAGCACTTCAACAAGGATTTCACTTGCGATTTCTCCTTTAGCATGTATGGTGGCAACAACGGCAGCGTGGAGGATGTAACTTCACCGGGAGCGGACGGCGTGGCATTGTTTTTCGCGAAGGAAAAGTTTTCTGCGAGTGCTGCCGGCACAGGCGCCGCTGGCGGCAGAATAGGCTTCAGCGGCGCGATGAAGGGCATCGCGGTGGAATTTGACTCCTACGTGAATGATTACAGGAGCGATCCCGGATATGACCACGTGGCCGTGTTCGCCTCGGACGAGCTGATCGATAACAACCATTCCGGTGCCGATTGCCTTGGCACGGCTCAAATCCCGGAGGGACTCAAGGCTGACGGATCAAAATATTATGCAAAAATTGAATATAATGCAGTCGAAAGGCTGCTCAGTGTTTCATGCGTTAAGGATAGCACTTTTTGTGAGCTGATTAAAATCACAAACTTCGACATAAGAAAATACCTCGAGGGCGGAGTCCTTGCCTATGCCGGTGTGACATCGGCGACGGGCGCGGCAGTGGAAACGCACATAATCAACAATTTCAGCCTATGCTTCATGGATGATTACATACTCGGCGTGCAAGAGAAAGAGCCTGAGAGCACCCCTGAAGGCAGCGTGTGGCCGAACCCTGCGGGGGAGAAGATAAGCATCAGGCTGCCATGGAGCAGCGCGCTGAATCCCGTAGCCGTGAGCATTTATAACTCGACGGGGAATCTTGCAAAGCGGGTGAGTGAACTGCAGATGACCGGGAACGTGATCGAACTGAGCCTTGCGGGCCTGCCCGCGGGATTCTATTATGCAGTGGCTGGCACCGGCACCGAGAGCCACGCCGCAGCGTTTGTCAAAAAATGATAATTCAAATATTCAAAGGACTAATGATGAAAAAGCTTCTTTACATCTTCAGTATTATTTTGCTGCTATCCGGTATTTCGGAAATGGATGCCAAGTGGGACTATTATGGCAAATTTCACTCTTTCAGAAAGCTTAATCTCGACAACGACACTCTTTTAACCAATAGCTACAGGTGTTACACCGGAGTGACGCTTATTGAAAAGTGGAACGATTCTACTATTATCTGCGTGTTTCGCCAATCTGGATCCGAATATTATCAATCTTACCTGGTTGCTGTCAATCTGAACACCGGGCACTGTGAAAGCATGTTTAGCCCGGGAGATTCGATTTTTAATAAAAATAATTCTTACCCGTGGTTTCTTTTAGGCCATAAGGAGCAATATATTACAAACGGATTGATGAGCACCGGCATTTTATATTTTGATAAAAGCTTTAAGCCGAGGCATATCAGTGAAGAAAGCATCAGATCACAAGTCGGCGCAGAAGAGGTTTACTTCGTTAAGTTCAGCGAAGAAGGTGATCTGATTTCCGGGGCCGAATTTGCGGACGGAGGCAGCATTATTATTTCACGGGATTCAGGCAGAGTATGGAATAAGCTCGGAACGAACTTTATATCGTTTAATGATACACTAAAAAAATATAAATACAATTGTTTTGACGTGGTGAATTATACCCCTGCCGGCCGGATAGGAGTAAATATACTTGTTATGGACGCAATCGGCAAGTTTCGAAGCTATTTCGCTGCATCTACCGATCATGGTGCAACATGGAAAATATTACAGCGATTAGATAAAAACGGTGTAACGATGTATGACGCGTTAACGGTAAGCAACTGCTATTTATCCGGTACTGACAAAAAAGAAGACACACTTTACGCTCTTAACATAATTGACAAACCAAAACCGGGCGAAGAAAAATCCACACTCTGCGTAAGCTACGATAGCGGGCAAAAATGGGAGGTTATTCAAAAATTCAAGGATAATTTCTATACTACCGGCGGCTTCATGACTAATGTCGCCGGTGAATTCTTCAACAGCCAAACCATATTTTTACCGGACAGCAACAGTATTGGGATCACAACCAACGGCGGTCGTACCTGGTACAGGTTTACTG
>CAZIHB010000490.1:0-2217 GCA_964538535.1 uncultured Hyphomicrobiales bacterium
CCCCGTCGTTTCGATAACTGCCGATGGCGAGAAATTTCTTTTAAAAAATGGCACACCGGCCAAAAATGAAAAGCGTGTAGTTTTAAGAGCCGTTCCGGCTGCAGAATCACACGCCTCACAGGACGATGATCTGCTGAATAAGCTGTCCGAATTCAGGGAGTCCGTCGCCCGACGCGAAGGAACCAGTCCCGCCAAAATACTCTCGAGCAGGGAAATGAAGAATATCGCGGAATCAATGCCGGCAAGCATATCGCAATTAAATATGCTGAAAGTAAATTCGAACTTCACGTCAAGCTATGGCAAACAGGTTATTTCCATAATCAAGAGTCACCTTGCCCGGGATGCAAAGGAGCCGGCGCCGCAGGCCACAATGCCAAAGGTAGTCAAAGATGCTGTGGCCCTGCTCGAGAAAGGAAGCAGCTTCAGCGAGATGAGCAGGCGGCTCTTCGCTGGAGAGGGCGTGGCAGCTAACAGCCTCGAATCAGCAGTGAAATCCGGTGCGAAAATCGATCCGCTGCTGCTCGCACCGGGGAAGCAGGTGGATGAGATAAAAAAAATACTTCACGCCGCTCCCTCGGCGAGGTTGATCGACGTGAAGCAAAAACTTGGCACTGATATACCATATTCCGTTCTTCGCGTGCTCATGGCAATTCTTCAATCTTGAACCGGGCCGGGTTCCCCTCCGGCCAGCCTGTGTGATAAGTCCCGATTATTGCAATAAAGTAGTGCCCCGTCATTCCCGCGAAGGCGGGAATCTATTGATTTATATAAACTTATAAACCTCAGCCTTCGCGGAGATGATTACTGCAGGATGCCGGCGCCGTGGTTTTTACAAAGGCTCGGCCCGAGCGGCTATTTATGAAGCCATTCTTCAAGCCTGGCTTCATAATCCGCGCCTGCCAGCTGCGGACTGTCGTACATGCCTGCCATCATCCTCTGGCGGTATGCCTCGTAGAGGCTCACAGCACATGCCACTGATATGTTAAGACTCTGAATCATTCCGGCCTGGGGAATTAAAAAATTGCCGTCGGCAAGCGTAACCGCCTCATCTGAAAGCCCCGTGTGCTCGTTGCCGAAGACAAGAGCCACGGGCCGCGCAAGATCCAGGGAGTAAAGCGGAACGGAAGATTTTGACATGTGCGTGCTGTAAATCTTCATTCCGCGGCCGCGCAGCCATTCGTAACACTCGGCAATGCCGTCGAAACGGTTCGTGCCGACCCATTTCCTCGCGCTTGCCGAGCTCGAGGCGCCAAGCTCCTCGGGATATTTATTCTCGCCGTAATAAACGAGGCAGACATCAAGGATACCCACTGCATCGCACGAACGCAGCACTGCCGACACGTTGTGCTTGTCGTGCACATTCTCCAGAACAACTGTCAGACCCGGCTGGCGGCCGCTGAGCACTTTCTTGATTTTCTCAACTCTTTGCTCTGTTTTTTGCATCTAATTTCAAAATATCATTCAACAAAGAAACAAAAATAAATAAGAACGAGCAAAGAACCTTGCTTCATAACAGATACTGCTCGGAAACCGGCACAGCCGGCATATGCGAGGATGAATTTTCAAGCAGGGTAATAAAAAAACAGCTTTGCAAAATTGATCCCTTATCATATAACGTCCGTGTGCATTAACCTGCTGTCAACCCCTTTCTTTCGTCAAAGCGCCGAAATAGACGGCGCAAAGTGCGGCGCCCGCGCCCGACATGATGAACGCTGCCGCCGGCCCCTGCCAGGCCCACATCACGCCCGCGAGCGAGCTGGCCCCGAGTGTTGCAATGCTGTTGAAAGCCGAGTACGCGCCAATCGCCGTGGCTGTGTCCTCGCGGGCAGCCACGTTGCTTATCCAGGCCTTGGCCATGCCCTCCGTGCAGGCGGCGTAAATGCCGTAAAGCGTAAACAGCGCAACGTATGCACCAATACCGGAAAAGACGCCCATTCCAAAATATACAAGTGAGAATATTACCACGCCTGCGGTAAACATTCTCTTCAGCCCGACCTTGTCGGCTATCACGCCAATCGGGTAGGACGAGAGAGCATAGATCAAATTATAAAACATGTAAACGCCTATCACTGCCGTGTCGCTCGCGCCATTGTGCTTCATGATCAGGAGCAAAAAGAAATCGGAGCTGTTGAAAATCGTGAATGCCAAAAGCCCCGCGAATATCCTTTTATAGCCCGAGGGTGAGTTCCTTATATAGAGCAAAAACTCCGAGAACGT
>CAZIHB010000491.1:0-2213 GCA_964538535.1 uncultured Hyphomicrobiales bacterium
GTCATCTCCGCGAAGGCGGAGATCCATAAGTTCTTGTAAATCAATAGATTCCCGCCTGCGCGGGAATGACGGGGCAAGACTTTATTGCTATAATTGGTACTTTTCGCGCAGGCTGCTGCGCTGGGATGACGAAGAAGAGTTTATTCGCTGTAATTGGTACTTTTCGCGCAGGCCGGGTGGAGCCACAGGAAGAATTTTTTATTCTTTCAGCCTGTCTTTCAATACGGCAGGAAAGGCTAAAGCGGAAAGTCAAAGAAATTTCCGAAAAAATGGATATTTTTGCATAAAATCAGTCAGAATATAAAAAAAGCAGGCAGGAATATGGGCGGGATAAGCGAAAGCAAGTTCCTCGAAAAGCTGAATAACGGAGTGATATTATTTGACGGCGGGTTCGGCACCGAGCTTTACAAGCGCGGGGTGTTTATCAACAAATGCTTCGAGGAGCTGAATCTGAATGACCCAAATCTCGTGAAGCAGATTCACGATGACTACGTCACGGCCGGAGCGGACGTCATCGAAACCAACACCTTCGGTGCGAACAGATTCAAGCTCGGAAAATATCAGATAAAAGATAAGCTATACGAGATAAATTATGAGGGGGCCCGGCTGGCGAAGCTCGCGGCAGGGGATAAATGCCTTGTTGCCGGTTCGGTGGGGCCGCTTGGCGTGCAGATAGAGCCTCTGGGGCCCACATCGAGGGAAGAAGCCGTTGAATACTTCAAGGAGCAGATACGCCCGCTGATAGACGCCGGGGTGGATATGCTGATATTTGAGACATTCATCTATGGCTCCGAGCTTGAGCAGGCCGTGAAGGCGGCGAGGGAGATTTGCGGATTGCCCGTGATTGCCCAGATGACTATTGACGAGGACGGCACTTCGCTGACAGGTGCCACGCCCGAGGTGCTGATTGCAGAGCTGGAGAAAACCGGAGCCGACGTGATCGGCGTTAACTGTACTGTCGGCCCGAGAGTGATGCTCGGCTGGCTCGAGAATGTCAGGCCGCTCACCGAGAAGCCGATTTCGATCATGCCGAATGCCGGCAAGCCGAGAAACATAGACGGCAGGAATATTTACCTGACTTCTCCCGAGTATCTGGGTGAGTACGCGAAGCATCTGATCAACAGCGGCGCGAACGTCGTGGGCGGATGCTGCGGCACCGGCCCCGATCATATCCGCAAGATGCGCAACATGATCAGCGCCCTGCAGCCGCGGCCGGGAAAATTTCAGAACAATACCGGTGCGCAGATAGAAATCCCCGACGTGAAAGTGATCGGGAAAAGAGACAAATCGAGGCTTGCAAGACGCATGGCTGAAGGCAGGTTCGTTGTTTTTGTCGAGCTGATCGCGCCGAGGGGGGTGAGCGCAGAGAAAGAGATAGAGAAAGCCAGGGAGCTGAACTATTACGGCGTTGACGTCATAAACATTCCCGACGGTCCGAGAGCGAGCGCGAGGATGTCGGCCCTTGCACTGGCCGTGAAAGTGCAGCGCGAGGTCGGCATTGAGCCGGTGCTGCACTACGTCTGCCGCGACCGCAACGTCATCGGGATGCAGTCCGACCTGCTCGGGGCATACGCACTGGGCGTTAAGAATATACTCGCTATCACGGGCGATCCGCCCAAACTTGGCAATTATCCCGACGCTACTGCCGTTTTTGACGTGGATTCAATCGGCCTGGTGAACATCCTAAGCAGGCTGAACCACGGCATGGATATAGCGGGCAACCCGATCGGGACGCCGACGGGATTCTATATCGGCGTGGGGGCCAACCCGGGCGCGCTCAATCCGGATGAAGAAATTCGCCGCCTTGAGTGGAAGGTGGACGCGGGAGCGGAATACGTCATTACTCAGCCCGTGTTTGATAATGATCTCTTCGAGAAATTTCTGAAGCGTATATCGCACCTGAAGATACCGGTTGTGGCCGGACTATGGCCGCTCACTTCCATAAGAAACGCGGAATTCATGAATAACGAGATACCGGGCTGCAACGTGCCGGACAATATTATGCGCAGGCTTGCCGTTCATGCCGATTCGAAGGAGGACAGCCTGAAGGAAGGAATAGCGATAGCGAGGGAAACGCTCGGCAGGATGCTTCCGCTTGTGCAGGGCGTGCAGCTTTCAGCCCCGTTCGGCAGGGTACAATCGGTTATTGACGTGCTTGAGGGCTTCAATTTGCTTTAAGCGGCAAAAGCATCGCGAGCGGATTCTTGGTGGAG
>CAZIHB010000492.1:0-2206 GCA_964538535.1 uncultured Hyphomicrobiales bacterium
CCTCATCGATTGTAATGCTCTCTTTCTCGGCGATATAGGCCAGCTGCCCGGTGATGTCGGCAATTTCCATCCTGCGGAAGTCAAATCTTTGGCATCGGCTGATGATCGTGGCGGGGACCTTGTGAGATTCGGTTGTGGCAAAAACAAATATCAGGTGCGCCGGCGGTTCTTCAAGCGTCTTGAGAAGCGCGTTGAATGCCGAGGTGGAAAGCATGTGCACTTCATCGATTATGTACATCTTATACTTTCCCGAGACAGGCGGGTATTTCACGTTGTCGCGCAGCTTGCGTATGTCGTCAACGCTGTTGTTCGAGGCTCCGTCGATTTCAATCACGTCGAGTGAACGGCCGTCGAGCGTGGCCCTGCAGTTATCGCACGTGTTGCATGGCTCGCAGTCGATAGGGGAGAGGCAATTCAGTGCCCGGGCGAGTATTCGCGCGCTTGTCGTCTTGCCGACGCCGCGCGGCCCGCAGAAAAGATAGGCATGATGAACCCTGTTGGAGCGGATTGCATTCTTCAGGGTGGAGCTGATATGCTCCTGCCCCACGACGTCCGAGAATTGCAAAGGGCGCCATTTCCTTGCCGTTACTACAAATTCCTGCCTGGTTTCGTTCTCATTCATTTGCTGTTTAATTCTTTGTGCCACAAACATGCAATTTAAGAAAATAGAGCTAAAAAAAGTATTTCCGAAAGATATTATTTAATCATGTGTCGGGCCGCCTCGCGGGCAAAGGCTATGGGGGCGCGCCGCCAGGCATGGTTGATAATAAACGAATGCGCCCGGGCAATAAATCCGCCGATGCCGGGCAGCACAACGCGTCCTTAATCAAATCAGCTTTATTAATATACTAATTACGCTGCCGCGTGGTGTACTTTTTCGCGTAGAAATGCAAACCGACGAGGGAGCACGCCGCGATAGCTAAAAATGGCAGCCAGACAAGCTCGGGATGATAGATGCTCCAAAGCCGGTTTGTAGCCTCGGCATTCGTCATGCCCGCCGCGTCGCACATCCTGGCCATCGCTTCGGAGGGCATGGCTTTCACCCCGTGGTGGAAGCGGGCGAGATAATCCGCCGCGAAAGCCGATTTCTCGGCTAAATGCCTGTAAGCAAAGCCGCCAAGCAGCCCGCCGCCCCCAAGCCCGATTGCCCACGAGAGGCTCATGTAGCTCATGTAGAGCGATTTATCCTCGTCGGAAGCCGCCATGCCGAAGAAATCGTTGAATCTCGGGTTTGCCGTCATCTCGCCAAGTGTATAGACGCATATTCCGGTTACGGTGAAAATTCCCGCCATGGACATACCCGAAATAAACAGGCCGAGCGAGGAAATCAGAAGGCCGAGCTTGATGGCCGAAACGGCCGGCCTGCCCGAGAAGATTTTGCTGACGCCCACAACAAGGAAAATGATCATGAAGGAATTAATGTTATACAGCCATTCGTATGAAATCATCGTCCCGCGGGCTGTTGCCATCGTCATGAATGCCGGCAGGTGCAGCGCGTTCACTATGGACGACGTGTCAGTCCAGTCGCAGATGAAATTGGGCAATGTCTCGTAGAATTGCATGTAGATGGTTGTGAAGCCGCTCATGAGCAGCACGAATTTTAAAATTCCGGGATCGGCAAGCCCCCTGAATGTTTTCTTCAGCACTTCAATAGCATCCGAGGCGCTGATGCCGGACTCTTCCGATTTGCTGCCCCCGAGCGTCAGGGTGATCACGGCATTAAGTGAGAAAATTGCAGCACTGCCAAAGAAGACCGCCGGCCAGGATATTCCTTTCAGAAAAACAGAAACGGGCGGGCCGAAGAAAAAGGACAGGTTGACCAGCATCACGTAGGTGCCCCAGCCGACTGAGGAGTTCCGTGCATCCAGGCATGAAGCGATTTCGCCCTGTATCGCGGGCTTAAACATACCCAGGCCGAGGCCGAGCAGCAGAGTGCCGCCCAGGAACGGCCAGAATTCCTTTTGAGTGCCAAGAAGGATATAGCCGCCGGCAACAAGCAGGCACGAGAGCATCATCATCTTCTTTCTGCCGATCCTGTCTGCAAAACCGCCGGCAAAGAGGGGAGAAACGTTCTGCATCAATGCCCACCAGAAATAAATCAGCCCCTTGACAGCCTGGTCCCAGTGCAAACCGCCGGGCACGTCCTTTTGTGCTATATATACGGGCAATTGCAGCATCGCCGTCCAGTAAGCGAGCCGCTCGATCA
>CAZIHB010000493.1:0-2188 GCA_964538535.1 uncultured Hyphomicrobiales bacterium
GCTGTGGCTGAACGTGTGGAACCACCTCAGCCTGGGGGGGGAAGTGGAGATCAGCAATAATTTTCTGCCCGGCAAGAACGACTTGCAGGTGAACCCGACAATTGGTGTCAAATGGAACTTTTAGTTCAATAATCAGTTAAGAGGGAAATATGCTTTCAAAATATTTCGAATTTGAAAAGAATAGCACGGACTTTAAGACAGAAGTGCTCGCCGGGCTGACCTCATTTCTGGCTACGATGTACATAGTCGTGGTTAATCCCGCGATACTGAGCAAAACCGGTATGCCATTCGGCGGAGTGCTGACGGCCACGGTGCTCGTCTGCTTCCTGAGCAGCCTGATGATGGGGCTGTATGCCAGGAACCCGATTATCGTGGCTCCCGGCATGGGGCTCAATGCCTTTTTCACGTTTACCGTCTGCATCGGAATGAAAGTACGTTGGGAGATAGCGCTTGGCGCCGTTTTCTGGGCAGGTGTTTTCTTTTTCCTTCTTTCTGTGTTCAATGTTCGTACCTATATCGTCAAAGCTATTCCCAAACAGCTCCGGTATGCAATTTCGGCAGGTATCGGCCTATTTATCACCTTGATCGGCTTTGCCAACGCGAAATTTATCGTGCCGAATCCGGCCACCATGGTGTCAATAGCAAGGATGAGCCCAATTTTAATCACATTTCTCGTTGGCCTGCTCATCACGTCGTTATGCGTGATCAAGAGAGTGAAGGGGGCTATGATATTCGGAATTGTACTGACCACGCTGCTTGCAATCCCGATAGGCAGGCTCTGGGGCGACGCCTCGGCAGTAAATTACGGCATCCCTACTCTCGTGACCTTCAATGGTATATTTTCCATGCCGGATTTCAGCCTGCTCATGAGGCTGGACCTTGTCAACTCGCTTCAGTTTGCCGTCTGGCCGGTTATTTTCGCCATAGTGTTCACCGATATGTTCGACAGCCTCTCTACATTCGTCGGCGTGGCCGAGGCAGCAGATCTCTATGATGAAACGGGCGAGCCTCGCAACGTGAAGCAGTCGCTTATAGTTGATGCTTTTGCCACGGGGGTGGCAGGCCTTCTGGGATCAAGCTCGGGCACAGCCTATATCGAATCAGCCACCGGTATCGAAGAGGGTGGCAGGACGGGCCTGACTGCCGTAACAGCAGCGTTTCTGTTTCTGCCGTTTATCTTCTTGTCGCCTTTGCTCTCAGTGGTGCCGTCAATAGCCACGGCGCCGGCTTTAGTGCTCGTTGGGGTGTTCATGCTCAAGCCGGTGACAAAAATCAACTGGGGCAGCCTTGACGACGCGATACCGGCATTCCTTGCTCTCGTGCTCATTCCATATACTTATTCGATCACTCAGGGGATTATCTGGGGCTTTCTCAGCTGGACTCTCATAAAGCTTATTCTGGGAAAACGGCAGGAAGTGACGTGGATGATGCTTGTTATCGACGCGTTTGCAATTCTGGCGCTGATTATTGAAAGGTAGCCGAAAAAATCCATGGCTGCTCAGCATCAGTGGGTTTGTTTATTTAAGCTGTTTGAATTAGCTTTGATTTATTTCCAAATAACCATGCATGGGGGAAAAAATGGTATTGCTTGAATTCGCAATGTTTCCGACTGATAAGGGCGAAAGCGTAAGCCAGTACGTCGCGCAAATAATCGATTATATCGACAGAAGCGGCGTGACATATCAGCTGACACCGATGGGGACAATACTCGAGGGCAGCTGGGATGAAGTGATGTCGGTTGTGACGGGGTGCTTCAGATTGCTGGAATCGCAATCTGGAAGGATCAGCTCTTCAATCAAAATCGATTATCGTAAAACAAACGAGTCGAGGATGGAATCCAAAATCGCTAAGGTTGAAAAGCTGATCATGAGAGAAGTCCGGAAATAGGCCGGCTATTGTTTGTTTTTCCATCTTTCCAGGCCGGGAATGCCTTTTGTGAAGAATCCGGCGAGGAATTTCGGCGTGCCCATCTCGATAAGTTTTGCCTTAACAAAGCTTTGCATCTCCCCGGCTGTAATGTCGGGCGCGGTGAATTTTCCGCCTTCATAGCAGAAGCTGCAATACTTCTGGCTTGGCGAGCCGTCCGCGTTCGTGCCGCCGCCCTTCGGATCCTTGGATAAGGGCATCGAGCAACTTTGGCATATTTTGTTTTTTCCCATCACGCGATCCTATAATAATAAAAAAAAAA
>CAZIHB010000494.1:0-2177 GCA_964538535.1 uncultured Hyphomicrobiales bacterium
AATAAACCCTTTCTTCGTCATTCCCGCAAAAGCGGGTATCTATTGATATACAAGAACTTATGGATCTCCGCCTCCGCGGAGATGACAACGCCAGGGTGCCGTTGCCGAGTCTTTTTCACGCCCTCGTTTACGTGGCCCCACAAATACACGGCAAAATGCTTTTTTTTTTTGCCCCGTCATTCCCGCGAAAACGGGATTCTATTGAATTACAAGCACTTATGGATCTCCGCCTCCGCGGAGATGACAACGCCAGGGTGCCGGCGCCGCGGTTTTCACACAGGCTGGATACAGGCTGTCTAAACATTTTCGGATATGAGAAAAAAAAAAGCCGTCCCGAGAGACAGCTTTTTTTTGATTTTTTTCCTTCTTCTTTTCCACTAAAGAGCAACTAATTTTATTGCCCAGAAGAGCAGGGCAGCAACCGCGGCTGAAAACGGGATAGTTATCACCCACGACATGACGATCCTCGACGCCATCCTCCAGTTGATGCCGGAAGCATTCGTCGTGGCGCCGACGCCCACAATCGATCCTGAAATCGTGTGAGTTGTCGATACCGGAACGCCAAGATGCGTGGCAAGGAAAATTGTGGCAGCCCCGGCAGTCTCAGCGCAGAAGCCGTGAACAGGCTTCAGCTTTGTCAGCTTCATGCCCATGGTCTTGACGATTTTCCACCCGCCCATTGCCGTGCCGATGGCCATGGCTGTCTGGCAGGAAAGAATAATCCACAGAGTTTTCGGATTCAAAAGCGACAATTGCACTTTGTCGTCGAAGACGCCCGCCGCGACGAGCAGCGCCACGATGATGCCCATGGTTTTCTGGGCATCGTTGCCGCCATGGCCCAGGGAGTACAAGGCCGCGGAAACAAGCTGGCCCTTGCGGAAGAACTCGTCAATTTTCCTGGGTTTCCACTTCCGGAACAGCCAGTAAATCAGAACCATTATTGTGAAGCCCGCCCCGACGCCGAGCACAGGTGCAAGCGGAATAAATGCCATCGTCTCGATCAATTTCTCCCAGCGGATTATGCTCGTGCCCATGTGCGCCATGCCGGCACCGGCGAATCCTCCGATCAGGGCGTGCGAGGAACTTGTCGGCAGCCCGAGCCACCAGGTGAGCAGATCCCATACTATCGCGCCAAGAAGCCCCGTCAGCACCACGAACTTGAACGCGGGGTCAGCGGGATTGATGATCACTATCTTCGCGATCGTGTCTGCAACCTTCGGCTGAAATATAAACATGGCTATAAAATTGAAAAACGCGGCCCACAGCACCGCGAACCGCGGGGAGAGAACCCTCGTTGATACCACTGTTGCTATTGAATTGGCAGAGTCGTGAAAGCCGTTGATAACATCAAAAACCAGAGCTATTGCTACCGTACTGACTACGATAATCCATGTAAAATCCATGCTTGTAATGTCTCGAATTATTTGTAAAACTGTTTAGATCAGGCAGACGCGATGATAATCGTTTCAATGGTCTTGGCCACTGCCTCGCAGCGATCAACTGACTTTTCAAGTTTTTCGATCACTTCTTTCCACTTGATTATCTGAATGGCATCCCCTTCCTGGAACAGCTTCACAATTGCGTGATGGAAGACCACGTCGCACTCGTTCTCGAGCACGTGCACTGCAAGGCACTTCGAGAGTATGGCATCGGAATTCTTCATGTCGCGAAGCATATGGATCGCGTCTCCAAGCTCGTTTACTGCCTTGCTGATGATGTCCGCGATTGTCTGGATCTCGGGGCGAATTGACTTGATCTCGAACATCACTATGCGCTTTGCCGCGGAATCTATGAAGTCGGCAATATCGTCCATCTTTGTTATCAGCTCGAAAATATCCGTTCTTTCTATCGGCGTGATAAATGTTTTATATAATGCTTCGATGCAGGACTGAGTGATCTTGTCAAGCTCGTTCTCGATCGTCTTGATCCGGATGACGGTGTTGGCAATATCATCTGTGCCGCCGGCCAGCACTTGCAATTCCTTGGAAATGTTCTTCATGTGGTCGATATGCTTATCGAAATAATCGAAGAACCTGAATTCTTTTGGAAGGATGCTTTTAAACATTTTTTCCCTGCTTATATTGTAAATAAACGCTCTTTTTTCTTCACTCTATATTTACCGGACGCAAAAATACCGAGCTTGTGTTAAGTTCGTGTTAAGTTCGTGTTTGTTTGCC
>CAZIHB010000495.1:0-2171 GCA_964538535.1 uncultured Hyphomicrobiales bacterium
GGGGTGGTTTGGTGCGGGGTACGGCGCTTTCAGAAGATTGACGCGAAGCAATCGAATTATTGTGCCCTCGTTGCAGCATCCTTCAAGATACACAAACTTTTCCAGCCAATTTCTTGAAGATCAGGCATTGGAGGCATTTGAGACTTGGCTCGTTCACCTTGACTATAAGATTTCCAAGTCAATTGATAATGATAAGTTGGCAAAGAAGCAGTTCAAATGGGGAGTTGATGCGATAAACAATTTGCTGCCTAAAGGGAACGAGTTTGATTGTATCGATTCAAACGGGAGTATCTGGTTCAAGTCGGGCGACTCAAAAGTAAGAACCGTGGGTTTGTCAGACGGATTCAGAAGTATTATGGCGTTGGCCGGGGATCTTGTATGGAGGCTTATCGAGGCTTATCCTGAGAGTAATGACCCATTAAAGGAAGAAGGTGTGGTCTTGATCGACGAGCTTGATATACACCTGCACCCGTCATGGCAAAGAGAGATAGCCGGCCTGCTGCGCATCACCTTTCCAAATATCCAGTTTATCATGGCTACGCATAGCCCGATAGTGGCTGCCGGGGCTGGCAAAGATGCTGTTTCGTACAGGATTTATAAAAAGAACCATAAAATAGTAGTTGACCGCGTCAAAGATATTTATGCAATGAGTGTTGATCAGATTTTAAAAAGTGACGCATTCGGATTAGTATCTGAATTCTCAAGCGAAACTCAGTATAAAATTGACAGGTACTATACCTTAAAAAGAAAAAATATGCTCGCTCCGGATGAAGAAGCCGAATTAAAACAAACTCAATTGTTTGTTGATCGTGCTCTTGGATTTAGCTCGAACCCCGACGAAACAGATAAAAAACTAAGCGAATTTATCAAGCAAAACTGGAAATGATCAAAATCAACAGAACTCAGAAGCCGGCCATATTGGTGCGAAACGAGAAAAAATGGCTTGAAGAATACAAGAAAGCATTAGCTGATTACCAAAATGATCCATGTCAGGCAAACAAAAAGAAAAGAGACAGTGCTGAAAAAAAATATAATTGCACTGAAGTAAAAAATGCCTTAGTAAGTATGTTTTCGGGAAAATGCGCTTATTGCGAGAGTGATGTTTTGTCAGTTTCATACGGAGAGATTGAACATTTCCGACCAAAATCAAAATTTCCTGATTCTTGCTTCGATTGGAATAATCTATTATTGAGCTGCAGTGTTTGCAACAATAAATCCCACAAAGGAGACCTGTTCCCTGATAGCAACGACGGTGGTCCGTTTGTTAATCCCGCTGAAGAGAATCCCGAGGAATTTTTCAGGTTTGATTATGATTATGAAACCGGCACAGCCAACATTCTACCTAAAAATATAAGAGGCAAAACTACTGAGAAAGAATTAGGTTTGAATCGCACTGAGCTGGTAAGGCGAAGGAGTGCAATTGTAACAAAAATGCCTGTTATTGCCATCATGGCCGGAAAAGGTGATGTAAAATGTAAAACTGAAATATTAAAATATTGCGGAGAAGCCGAAGAATATTCAGCATTTGCGCGATCTTTGGCAAAACATTTCAATTGTTTATAATTTCTCTCCCTCCTCCACAAAAAAAGGGAACACCTTTCGGCATTCCCTTCCAAATTATCATCTCAATGTATCTACGCCATCAGGCTGCAGATTGCTGCCACGTTGACCATGTCGTCGGCGGTGCAGCCGCGGGAGAGGTCGCAGTATGGACGGTCAAGGCCCTGCACTATCGGCCCGACAGCTTCCGCGCCCGCAAGACGCTGCGTGAGCTTGTAGCCGATGTTGCCGGCGTTAAGGTCCGGGAATATGAGCACGTTGGCATTTCCTGCCACGGCCGAGCCGGGGAATTTCCGGCGGCCGATCTCGGGCACGAGTGCCGCGTCGAGCTGCATCTCGCCATCCACCTGCAGGTCGGGCGCTTTTTCCCTGACGATGGCCGTGGCCTCGCGTACTTTATCCACGAGCTCGTGCTCGGCGCTGCCGTTTGTCGAGAACGAAAGCATTGCTACGCGCGGCTCTATGCCGGTGATTGCCTTGAAGTTCCTGGCTGTCGGGATGGCTATGTCGGCAAGCTGCTTCGCGTCAGGGTTCGGATTGACGGCGCAGTCGCCAAAGCAGTACATCCTGTCGGGGAAAGCCATGATGAAGAAGCTGCTGACTACGGATAT
>CAZIHB010000496.1:0-2160 GCA_964538535.1 uncultured Hyphomicrobiales bacterium
CCCTTATATAGAGTTCTCCCGGCCGCTTGTTAACCGGGTCTTTCTCGACATAGATCGCCTTTATTGCAGGAGTGAAACCATCAGGCACTGTCACGGCCACGCCGTTGCCGATCCTGACAATATCCGTTTTCTGGTCCGGTATCCTCGATGGAGGATGCGGCGTGTAATAGTCGTTCAGAGACCAGGTGTTTATATTATTCCAGTTGCCGCTTGCAATGCTATAGAAGGTGATTCCAACCGGTTCGCCGATAACGAAGTCCCCGAATATTTTATTATCCTTCGAGACAATCGTCGAGTCAGTCCTTGAAAGAGTGACAGCCTGGCTCCACGTACCTTTGCCATCGCACGGAAGCGGGGGATCAGGGCAAGCCGGGGTGTAAATATGATGTGCGAATAGATTCAGGTTCGGATTTCCCCTTAAGTCTCCGGGGTTTTTAAACTGCGTGGAGAGGCTGTAAGAATTGCCTGAAGCAAGCACATATCCATCCGAGCTGACATTCCAGAACCTTTGAATATTATTATCGAGCCGAACCGATAAGCTGTCGATAATCGGGTGATCCGTGTTTCTCGCGGCAATGCCGATAAGGCCGGGCGTGTTACCGGCTGATGAAGCCTGAAATATAGCAGGCCTGTAGCTTGCAAGCGTATCGGCTCCGAGCGTGAATAAAAACGGCTCTACTCCCGACACCCATCTCCATAGCCTGCCGTTGACGTGGCCGAGCCCCACCCTGAGCAGCTGTGATTTGCTGCCGTAGTCATCAGGAATGATTTCCACGAAGCATCCTGCTTCAATCGGGGCATTTATGATCGCTCTGTTTTTACTTGAAAATTCGAGAGTATTCCGCACAATCAGGTTGGAGTTGCCGGATGTCTGCAGATTCACGTCACCTGCCGTTTTATCTATGCGCAGGTTATAAAGATCAAGTCCGGGAGCCTCACGGTTGAAAATGTTCTGGCTTGCGCTCCCGTTCAATACAAGCTGCCACAGATTGGTCGTTCCGGCACCGGGAGCCCCCCTGAAATACCCGTTATTAATCAAATCACCCGAGAGATAGAGAGAATTTCCGTTCAGATTCAGCGTGTGATTTTTGTCGATCTCCAGTTGTCCGGTAATTTTAAAATTTTCTTCCGTGATGGATGTTTTGATTGAAGCACCGTTATCCACGGCATGAACCTGCGTTACTGCCATTGTACCGGCTATTTTAATCTCGGCGCCGGCCGGTGTCAGCAATGAATCGCCGCATTGAATCACTCCACCGCTCATACCGCTGCCACCGGAGGCGTTGACTCTGAAATCCGGCATATTGTTAGATATGCCGTTTTGATTCACAAGCACGATTCTTCCGCCGCTCATGTTGAAGCTGCTTGCCGCATTCGGAATGTCGAAACCGCCGGACGTCTGATTTACTGATCGCCCTGACATGAGCACAAATGTTTCGCCCTTAGCGCTCTGGCTGAAATTTATGGCGGATGAACCTGAGAATGCCGGCTGAAGGCATCCTGCGAGTGTCAATGTCCCGTTGTTTACATTGATTGAAGTGCCGGTCTTATAAACCAGGTTCTCATCAATTTCATCACCGGCAATGAAATTTCCACCATCAAGCAGTATGTTTGTTGATGAGTTGGTCGATAGCGTCTGCCTGCACCTGATAGTCCCGGCGCGCGATACGAATGAAGTGAATGGTGCCATGGCGGCACTCCTCGTGCCACCCGAAACGTCGAATATATTGTTCTGATCATGCTCAAGCACGCCCGAAACAGGATTGAAGAGGTAATTTGATTCTGCCTGTGTGGCATCGTCAAAAGTTGACGACATGATCTTGAGCGTATCCGATAGTTTTCCGGTTTTATTCAATTCCAGGTCAATCAGGTTCATCCACACTCCCTCGCCGCGTATCATCGAATTCCCCGCACCCGAGAAAAGAAGCATCGTGGAATTTTCCATGGTTCCGACGCTGAACTGCATAAAGCCACCGCCTGCAGCCGTGGAATAATTATATAAATTTCTCCCCAGCTCCAGAATATCCATGCGGCCCGGGGATCCATTCGCCGTAATTTTCCCGTCGGGGGCTATCTCAAGCGAATTGTTTATAATTAACCTTTTCGCTCCAGAATATCCATGCGGCCCGGGGATCCATTCGCCGTAATTTTCCCGTCGGG
>CAZIHB010000497.1:0-2159 GCA_964538535.1 uncultured Hyphomicrobiales bacterium
TACAGGTAAGAGCCTGCCGGGTTGGCATTGCTGATTGCCCAGGCATTGTTATATCCCTGCGCGGCGATAGATACGAGCGGCTCCTTGGCTGAAGTGCCTACCCTCCAGGCAATTGGCGACCCATCCATTTTAAACACCAGGCCGGTGTTGCCGTTGCCGGGTTCTTCACCGCAGCCCCAGATAAGGTTGTTTTTCGGCGCGCTGAGGCACCTGATCCTCGAGCCGGCAAAATAACCCATATTGTTGACGGCCACCACGAAGCGGTATGAATTGTCGCTCGGCAGAGCCACGGATGTTTGGGCCAGGTCGTTGTTCGAAGCTTCATTGCAGGAATAATCAGCTGTAAGCGTCACCGGGGAGGAATACCACGGGAAGCTTTCGCTGATGAAGGCGTCTGTCTCGATGATCACGGAGTCACCGGCTTTAATCAGCGCACCGGTAGCACTCGTGTTGCTTAAAACGACATCCTTATTGTTGTTTCGTATCGTAATTTTATAATCGTGCGCGTCTGCAAAGTAGTTCCGAAGCACTATCCTTGCCTTGTGGTGGCCGCTGCTCGTGATGTTCGGCATCCCGTCGAACTCGATTCTTTCAATTGCAATCGAGGGCATCAATTTTTCGGGAAATTGCCCGTTGTTGAATTCAAGCGCGCGGCCCGCATTGATTTCAGAATAAAAAAGAGGGGCAGCAGCAGCATCGTCCAACGTGATTTTGTCTGCCGTGGCTCTAACCTGCCGGATTATTTCCTTCGGGCCCCAATCAGGGTGAATCGATTTTATCAAAGCGCAGATGCCGGAAACGAGAGGGGCCGACATTGATGTGCCGCTTTTTGTGCCGTAAAGGTTGAAAGGTACTGTAGAAATAATGCTCAGGCCCGGCGCGAAGACGGTGACATTCTCTCCGAAGCTCGTGAACCAGGCTGGCTTGTTGTCGGCAGTGTTTGTTGATCCGACTCTCAGCACCCCTTTGTAGCTCGCGGGATAGACAGGATTCTCATCTATATTTTCGCTCGAGTTGCCCACGGAGCAGACAACGAGGCTGCCACCAGCAATCGCGGCGAGCACGGTTTCTTCTTCAACGGGGTTGTAATCGGGGCCGCCCCAGCTGCAGTTGATCACGTCGGCTTTCATGAGCGCGGCGTATGCAATACCCTCGTAGCCCTTTGCAATAACGAAGGCAAGGGTCTGATCGCCGCCGCATTTAATTGGAATAATGGAGCACTCTGCGGCCGGAGCCGCGATGCCGATCGTGTTATTGGTTATCGCGCAGGCGCATCCGGCAACGTGTGTGCCATGATCAAGCTTGCTTGAAAGCGGGCTGGGGTTGTTGTCTCCCTGAAAATTGGTTTCGCTTCCGTATCCAGTGAAGTCCCAACCGCTGACGTCATCGATAAAGCCGTTGCCGTCGTTGTCAATGCCGTCGCCGGGGATTTCTCCGGGGTTGATGTATATCAGATCCTTCAAATCCTCGTGGGATGTGGATACGGCATTATCTACAATGGCTATCTTCACGTTTTTTTTGCCGCGCGTCACCTGCCAAGCCTTGTCTATGCCGATCCTCGAGAAGTAAATCTTTTGGTTCTCAGCGTAATATTTATCATTCGGCTCGAAATCGTGCAAAGCCCTCGTGAAGGACGGCACTGCGTATTCCACAGCAGAATCTTTGCAGAGCTCCGCGCAGAGATCGAATGGATTCACGTCCCCGTCGTACTTCAGCTCGATGATCCTGGAGAGGCCCATGCCATTGCCACGCGCGTCGAATCCGGCGAAAGGCCGGCGGGCAGATCGGACGGCAAATCCCGAGCCGGCGAAGCACTGCATCCGCTCCACCCTCTGAAAGCATGGCAGAGGGCTCTTTTCAGCCATTTTTGCTGAAGCGGTGCTTTTCATCTTAACGTTTATAATGCCTTTCAGATACATGCTGCCATCGGTTTCTTTGATCACCGCGGTTCTTTCGGGCATGATTATTTTTCCCGCGGCCACCGCCGGCGATAGTCTGATCGTGTAGGAACGCCCGGTGTCGATGCCCGTGGCCGCCATGAAGGCGGAAATAAATATGATGGCGCACAAAACCGTGTATTTCATCTTAGTATCCTTGCTATATTCCAAGTTATCAATAGAATAACCCTATCTTAATGTATCAATTTATAATATATTTTT
>CAZIHB010000498.1:0-2157 GCA_964538535.1 uncultured Hyphomicrobiales bacterium
AAGTCTGCAAGAAATACGGCCTGCCGCTCTATCTCGATTGCTGCCGTTTCGCAGAGAATGCTTTCTTCATCAAGCAGCGCGAGAAGGGATATGAAAATAAATCAGTAAAGGAAATCGTGCAGGAGATGTTCTCCTATGCTGACGGCGCCACGATGAGCTCCAAGAAAGACGGCCTTTCGAACACGGGCGGTTTCATCGCCACCAACGACGACAAGGTTGCCGAAGATTGCAGGACTCTCCTTATCGGCACTGAAGGCTTTGTGACGTACGGCGGTTTGGCAAGAAGAGACCTTGAAGCACTCGCCATCGGGTTCGATGAAGTGCTCAACGAGGACTATTTATCATATCGTATCGGCCAGGTTAAGATGCTCGGCGATCTCGTCCTTTCAGAAGGCGTTCCGCTGATCGAGCCAACCGGCGGCCATGGAATTTTCCTTGATGCCAAGCGTTTCGCCCCCCACATCGCACCTGAATTCTTCCCGGGCCAGTCGGTCTGCAACGCCATCTATCTTGAGGGCGGCGTCAGGAGCGTTGAAATCGGTTCGGTGATGTTCGGCAGGTATGAGAACGGCAAGTACGTGGCTCCGCCGATGGAACTCGTGCGCTTCGCAGTGCCCCGCAGAGTCTATACCAAGAGCCATATCGAATACGTGGCTGAAGCCATCATCAACGTTTACAAGAAACGCGAAGAACTCAAGCCGATGAAAATCACCTGGCAGGCACCGCTGCTTCGCCACTTCACCGCGAGATTCGAGTATGTGAAATAAATTTGCGCAAAAGCAAGTTCAACAAAAGGGCGGCCGCAAGGCTGCCCTTTCGTGTTATATGCAGGGCAATTTTTAATAATAATCAATGCTTGCCGGGTTTTCGGCACCACTGCATCGGGTGTTAATTGCAGAATTGCTTCAGCCTGCGGCTTCGGGCTGACAATATAGCATACGCGTGGCTGCCTGAATAGATTATTCTGCGAAAAATAATTAGTTTTGCGGATATTTTTATCGTAACATACTCGCAAGGCTGATGAGCTCTAATACTTACAACGACAACGAAAATCAATACAGCATAGCGCCGCACAAGAGGAAAAACAGATACATTGTGCACCTGCTGCTTTTCTGCATCACTTTCATCACGTGCATGATTGCCGGCACCCAGTGGGCGGGCAAGGACAGCACCGAGGCTGCCAACTGGCACTACGGCCTGCAATATGCCATCCTCCTGCTCACTTTCCTTGGCGCTCACGAGTTCGGCCATTATTTCGCATCAAAGTATCATAAGGTAGATGCGACCCTGCCATTTTTCATTCCGGCTGTCTTTCCCGGGATGGAAAATTTTGGCACCTTTGGCGCCGTGATAAGGACCCGCACCCCGATACTCACACGCCGGGCCCTGTTTGATATAGGCTTCGCCGGGCCCGCCGCCGGATTTGTCGTCAGCCTGGCATTCCTGATCTATGGCCTTGCCACACTGCCGCCCATAAATTTTATTTACACTGTCCATCCCGAGTACATAACTCAATTGCACGGCAAGGTGCCTGCCAAAGGATTTTTCTTCGGTTCAACCCTGCTTTGGGAGGGTGCATCGCGAATTTTCTCCAACCCGCGCGGCTGGCTGCCCCCGCTGAACGAGATATACCATTACCCGTTCCTGAACGCGGGCTGGTTCGGGCTATTCGTCACGGCGCTGAACCTCCTGCCCTTCGGCCAGCTGGACGGGGGCCACATAGCGCGAGCCATGTTCGGCAATGTGCAGCGCGTCATCGCCCGCGCCGGCATTTACATCCTTCTGGCGATCGGCGGCATATCGCTTCTTGCCGTCCTCCGGGAGCTTCTCTCCGAAAATTATTCATCCACATTTATCATGTACTTGCAGGACACTCTTCTTCCCCTGCTCAGCAGGCTTGATTCAGCCGTTCCATGGCTGATGAAGGCGTGGCCGGGGTGGCTCCTGTGGGCCCTGATCGGCAGATTCTTCGTTAAGCCGGCCCACCCTCCCGTTTTTGACGAAAGCCCCCTCGGGATTGGCAGGATGATACTCGGCTGCATTGCAGGGCTTATGCTGATATTAAGTTTTTCGTATGAAGGTGCTTACTTTATTCAGTAAACCGGTGCTATAAATTGAAATCGACAATACTACTTTTTTCCGAGGGCTTTTCGGAGT
>CAZIHB010000499.1:0-2147 GCA_964538535.1 uncultured Hyphomicrobiales bacterium
AGAGCGCGGAGGGTCGTGTCGGTATTTTCGGGATTGAAGCCTTTGGGCAGCGGGGTGGGGAGTATGTAGGGGGCGTGGTGGGATATCGTCAGGAAGCCGGCAAAAAATGGCCTGCCCGAGCGTCCCATTTTTTTTAATTTATCGATTGAATTATCGAACAAAACATTATCCGGCACTCCCCAGGAGCTGATCTTATCCTTGTTGAAATAGTCGGCCTGGCCCCTTACTTCCTTTATGCCGTTATTGGAGAGGAACCCTCCCATATCGTCGAACTGCGGGTTGTGCGGCACGCCGAAGAAGGTGTCGTATCCTTTGTCCGCCAGCGTGTTGGCTATGCCCGCGAAGACCTGTGTGGATTGCATCTTGGCCATGGGGCTGACTTCCTCGGGCATTGACGGAAGGCTCGTGTAGGTTGCCCACAGGCCGTTAACCGTGTGATTGCCGTCGCCGTAAAAATTGGCAAAATAAAGGCTTTGCTTTTCCATGCTGTCGATGAACGGGGTGAGCGACGGGTGGTAGTATCCGGCCTCGCCCGTGTATCCCCAGGCCAGGCTTTCCACGAGCACCAGCACGACGTTGTATCTTTTCTCCGGCCCCGCGGGGCTGACGAGTCTTGCAACCGGTGAGGGCAATCCGCTGTTGGGAGAGGCTCCGAGAAATGCTTCTGCCCGCGCAAGGGCTTCTTTATCGTCGAACATCTTGTCCCTGAAAGCAACTTTTTTATTGTCATTATAATCAATGTAACTGCGCATCATGGTGAAAACCGGGTTGAGCACCATCTGGTTCGTGAATGGGTGGTTCGAGAAGAACGCGTCGCCCCAGCGCAGAGGGTAGCGGTTGAATATTCTTCCACGCATCCCGATGACGAGGATCAGGCCGAAAAGTAAATATATCAGGCCGTCTTTCAGCCTTGATTTCAGGCTTGCGCTCCTGCTCGCCGTGGAGGCATTCCAACCGCGGACGTATTTGAACAGAATGAAGCCAAGAGCCACGCATATGATTATAAACAAGGCTATGAAGGGGTAGTACTCCACGGATCCGAACAGGAACGAAGCCATCATGCCCGGAGTGGAAACCCAGTTGAAAATTGTGATCGTGATCCGCAGGTTATAGTATTCGAAGAATGGAATATCCGAGCTTGCTATGGACACCATGCCGGCGAAGAGAAGTATCTCGATGGCTGCAACCGAGTTGCGGAGGGCAGAGGAACGAAAAGCCGAAATATCGGAAACAGCGGCGAGCAGGAAGGCCGGGATAGAGCTATATGCCAGTATCATCGTGTCGAATCGGGTGCCGAGCAGGAAGGCCTTGATCGTGTCTGAAAGGGGTGCAGCTCTGAAAAGCGAAAATTGCGAGAAGCCCAGCACGAGCCTGAAAATGGCGAAAAGCACCAGCCCGGTGAGCCAGGCTTTAAGAATGAATACTATGCCGGGTGGCAGAAAGCTGAATTTCAGCATAAACCGGTTTTTTAATACGCGTGCGTATGAAAACATGACTCAACCCGATACAATTTGTCCAAAAAAAAAATAAAAATCGGCCGGCACCACGGCAGCAAATCACTCAGTGCGCCGGCAAGCATACAAAATTACTAAGTAATTTGATTTATAAAGAAAACAATAATTTCCCGGGTAAGTTTTGTTAAAAATCGGAATATTTTTAATTTTATAAGCTGAATAACAAGAAGTTTAATAATTGTAACAAACAGGTAAAGCGGAAAAAATATAGGAGCCGGAGATGACAGACATCAGAGAATTGAACGAGAGAATACAAAGGGAGAGCGCCTTTGTGGATATTTTGATGATGGAAATGGGCAAGGTGATAATCGGGCAGAAACAGATGGTGGAAAGGCTCTTGATCGGACTGCTGACGCGCGGGCATATACTTCTTGAAGGCGTGCCCGGTCTGGCGAAGACACTGGCAATAAGCACGCTCGCGAGTGCCATCGACGCCAGGTTCAGCCGAATACAGCTGACGCCTGACCTGCTCCCCGCGGACCTTATCGGGACGATGATCTACAACCAGAGAAGGGAAGAATTCACCGTGAGGAAAGGCCCGGTATTCGCGAACTTCGTCCTTGCCGACGAGGTGAACCGCGCTCCCGCCAAGGTGCAGAGTGCATTGCTCGAGGCAATGCAGGAAAGGCAGGT
>CAZIHB010000500.1:0-2129 GCA_964538535.1 uncultured Hyphomicrobiales bacterium
TGAAAGTCATTTTCCTGGACTGGGAAAAGATTGACTTCATCTTCAATCAGTCATCTTCGTCCATCAACCCGGGCGTCATGGGCGGCACCGGCCTGAGCAATTTCTGGGGCAGGGGCATGACCGGGCGCGACAGCAGGGATATCCTTGGGCCGTCATTTGCTTATCAGCTCGGCCTGGTTACTGACCCTCACGGCAGTTTCAACATAACCGGATCGAACAAGTTCCCGTTCTTCGGTTTCACGACTTCCGTCGGCCGAAGGCCAGCGAACGGCATCATGCAGGATAACTACCGCCAGCAGACAACCTTCGAGGCAAAGACATCAAGGCCGCTATGGCCCGGTGCAACAATTGACCTGAACTGGAAAACGGACCTCGGCTTCAACAAGAATCAGATCGTCACTACTGACGCGAAGGGAATCCCCACCTTCTCGAATATCACCGGTACGGAGACTTTCAACAGGTCTTTCCTGACATTCCCGTCCGTCTTCGGCCTGAACCTGTTCAATAATACCATAGAGAACGTGGTGTCTCTCTTCAAGCGCAAGAAAGCGGCGATCGTCAATTCGAATATCGACACCGTCTCAAAGAACGAGCAGCTTCAGATGGCTCTTTCCGATTCATTCCTCGAGGGGCTTGAAGCGTTCAGCCTGACGGGCGGCAAGACCGGAAAATTCCTGCCCTCGGTGAACTGGACCATACGCTGGGAAGGCCTTGAGAAATGGCCGCTCTTCAAGTCGGTGCTGAAGAGGATGACGCTCGAGCATATCTATACATCCACGTATCAGGAAAGCATTATGCTGACTGATATGGGCAAGAATATTCAGTCGCAGTCGGTGCAATACGGTTTCCAGCCATTGATCGGCATTAATGCCACGTTCGACGAGAAAAAGCTCGACGGCACGATGACGGCGACATTCAGGATATCGACAACAAAATCCTTCCAGGTGAACACTTCAGCACGATCGAAGATCAACTCGCAGTCCACCCTGGAATTCACCGGGCAGGCAAGCTACACGATGAAGGGATTTGACTTCCCTCTGCTTGGAATAGTCTTCAAGAACGACCTTGAATTCAGTTTCCTCGCTTCGTTCAAGAGCAACAAGCGCGGCCAGTATGACGTGCTGGACGAGAAGACATACTCCGGGACGGATAATCAGGGCAACACGGTGGACGGCAATAAGCAGCTTATCATCGAGCCGAGGGCAAGATACTCGATGAGCCAGAGGATAACGGCTTCGTTTTTCGTCCGCTACGAGGGGACGTTCAACGAGGGCGCGGCTCAGCCCGGATTTCACACCACGCAGGTGGGATTTGATATCAGGATATCTATAGCGGGCGGGCGTTAGGAAATCGCACGCCTGAAGTTTCGATAAATTTGACGGCCGGGCAGAAGTTATTCCCGGCTGTCTTTATTTTGTAAACTGTCTTGATTTTGTTGAACGAAAAAAAATACAGGAATTATGGAAAGAAAAGGGAAAACAGACCTGAGCATGCTTACGATATTTGCCGTCACACTGATCGCTGTGCTCGGCGTTGCGAGCATATCCCCCGCATTCCCGAAAATTGCTGCTCATTACGGCATCTCGCCTCGCCGCGTGGGGCTGATAGTGACGATGTTCACTCTGCCGGGCGTACTGCTCAGCCCTTTGCTCGGCGTTCTGGCTGACAGGTACGGCAGGAAGCGTATTTTGGTCCCTGCCCTGGCTCTTTTTGGCGTGGCGGGGTCCCTCTGTGCCATAGCTCCCGATTTCCCGTCGCTCCTGGTTCTTGTCTTCCTGCAGGGAGCCGGGGCGTCATCACTCGGCGCGCTGAACGTGACGCTGATCGGCGATATATACACGGGGGCGAGAAGGACAGAGGTGATGGGATACAACGCCGGTGTGCTCTCGCTTGGCACGGGATTCTATCCGCTGCTTGGCGGCATCCTTGCCGGCGCGGGGTGGAACTTCCCTTTCCTGATCGCTCTGCTTGCCATCCCGGTGGCTGCCATTGTCAACCCCGGCATTAAATCTGCCAAAATAGAGAATAACACTACATTTAAGGAATATTTCAGGGGCGCGGGCAGCGTCATTAAGGACAGGCGCGTGCTGACGCTTTACTCGGTCAGCTTCCTCACTTTTCTCATACTG
>CAZIHB010000501.1:0-2114 GCA_964538535.1 uncultured Hyphomicrobiales bacterium
AACCGGCACGGCAAAAGTCAGTTTGACCACCATGATCAGAATTGCAAATGCGCTGTCCGTCACAGTTGATGATCTGCTATGTGACAATCTGGTTCATGCGAAAGTGCAGTTTGAGCAGGATATTCAGCAGATGCTTGACGGTTGCAGCGAGCTGGAAATCAGGCTTGTCAAGGACTTGATTGAATCCACTCTGAATACGCTGCGCAGGGATGCCAATCTCCGCAATAACTAAAATAAGTTGAGGCCGAGCGGTTGTTCCGTTCGGCCTCAATTTTTTATACTCTTTTTGCTCTCAGGAATCATTTGAAAAGGATACTGTTTCTTTACCTGAGAAAATCGCTCCGATGGTCCACATTCCGAAAACCGTAGCCAAGTTCATTCAGGTGAGCAATCTTCAAAGCCACCAAGTTGATATCCGTGCCCATGCAACGGGCAATTTCTTCTGCTGAGTAATGATAATCGAAGATGTAGTCAAGCACCTCATTGCTGTCCAGAAGGATTTCCGATGCGACGATGTTCGCCTCGTATTCCGGCTTCGTCGTCATATCATAAAGCATGAATTCCTGGAGCCCATCTCCCTTTGCCAGATACCGGTGCAGCTGATCATGGCCGATTTCATGGGCGCAGACAATACGAGTCATACGCTGATTCAGGTCCTTGTTCAGGAAGATAAAACGATTCCGCTTGATTACGCGATACATGCCCTTAAGCGGGCCGAAATTATCGCAGTATAAAACTTCTATTCCTATGTCCTCCGCAATTTCCAGCGGATCTCTTGTACCGAAGCGCTTGACAAGTCCTTCGCCGACCTGTGTGAGACGATCCATGCTCATCGCTTTACCCCCTCTCATGTAAAGTTCTAACATATGAGGTGTACCATATTTGGTACTTAGCATTATTTGTCGGCAGATGAGTCCTTGAGGTACTTCTTCGGCGTGTATTTTTTATTTTTCTCTTTTGCAATCCAGTATGCCTTCGTCAACGCCTGCATCGCGCCGTCAAGAGCTTCATCATCGAGCCGGCCGCCTGCAAATGCCGCGGTAACGTCGCTGACCATGACGTCGATGTCCCGCGCGGCTTTTGCTCCACCCTTCTCCTGGGCCTGAACGACAAGGATTCCACTGGTGCCAAGCAGCGAATCGACCGAGGTGTTCAGAGCTTCCGCCAGTTTTTGGGCAACTTCCATATTCTGTGGCCGGCGGGTACCCAACTCGTAATTCTGAATGGTTCTGTCAGATACCCCGACCTTTTTTGCCAACTCAGTTTGTGTCAGTTTTGCCTCTGATCTTTTTTCCTTCAAGCGCTCCTTGAAGCCCATAATCTACACCTCATTTCGGAATATTTATCAGCACGAACACTTTTTCTTAAAAACTCATTGACACGAACAACCGTTCGCTCTATAATTGCAATCACAAGCACGAAATGTTGTTCGTGAACTAATATTATCACCTGAAATATTGTATGTCAACAGCTTTGCCAAATATTATTTCATTGTGTGCATGAGCGTTGACCGGAACGGAGGGCCTGTATGGAAAGATCAATCCTTCATTCGGATATGAACTGCTTTTATGCCAGTGTCGAAGCGATGTTGGACCCGGCCCTGCGCGGCAAGGCAATCGCCGTTTGCGGCAGTCAGGAGACACGGCACGGCATCGTACTTGCGAAATCCCAACTGGCGAAGAAAGCCGGTGTGAAAACCGGAATGGCTATCTGGCAGGCGCGGGAATGCTGCCGTGATCTGATCGTCGTACCGCCCCAGTACGACCAGTATCTCAAGTATTCCAGGCTTGCCCACGAAATCTATCTCCGGTACACAGACCGAATGGAGCCGTATGGCATGGATGAATGCTGGCTTGACCTCACCGGCTGCCGCCTTGACCCGGTCGCTACGGCAGAGGAAATCCGGGCAACAACTAAAAGTGAGCTTGGCCTTACGGTCAGCATCGGTGTTTCGTTCAACAAAATATTCGCTAAATTGGGTTCAGATATGAAAAAGCCCGATGCCATGACAGTCATCACACAGGACAATTTCCGGGAACTGGTCTGGCCGCTGCCAGCGTCTGATCTTCTTTACTGCGGCCCTGCCACGACCAAAAAACTTGCCAATTATGGTA
>CAZIHB010000502.1:0-2112 GCA_964538535.1 uncultured Hyphomicrobiales bacterium
CCACACGTATAGCAAAGAAAGCAATTTTCAGGGATTTTTCAAGAATATTTTTTTATCGAAAGAACAGTTTGTTGCTTTGCGGGCGGCCGGCAATGCTGAACCATGCCGAATTTACATCAGGCTATTTTAATTCCGCGTTTGATGTATCCACGGAGTATGTCAGCCAGTTTTTCATAGTCAGGAAGTTCGTTGTATATCTGCGCGGAAACCCTTATCATGACCCTGCCTGACACTTCCATCACGGGCACTTCCACGCTGTGGCGCGAGAAGAGATTATACCTCAAAGCTTTGGTGTCCGCCGGCCGGTTATATAGTGATTCCGGAATGGTAAATGCTGCCATTGAACCAATCATGTCGTCGGGAATCTCGCTCACGCTGCCGACTGACTCAAGCAGAATTTTCTTAGCTGCCCGGGCAAGAGTATTGTTATAGTCTCTGACTTCATTCCAGCCGAATTTCTCGAAAAAGTCAATCGCGTCGCCGACGGCAATCCATGGTGCCGGATTCTTAGAGCCCTGCCAATCGAACTCATCACGGAATGGCATCCCGTGGTTATTGGCAATATTCAATGGGTGGGTCATCTCTCGCCGCTCTTCAGAAGCATAGATAAATGCCGCCCCCTTGGGCGCGCACATCCATTTATGACAATTACCCACATACCAGTCGCACGGTACCTTCTGCAGATCCAACGGAACAAACCCCGGGGCATGGGCACCATCCACAACGGTAATCAATCCCTTTGACTTCGCGTGCCCGGCAATTTCAATCACCGGAAACACCGCGCCGCAAGCCGAAGTGACATGATCTATCACTATCGCGCGGGTTCTTTCGGAAATTTTGCGTTCAATTGCTTCCGAAATATCGAATGAAGAACCGAAGGGTAAATCCGCGTCAGCCGTCACAATCCTGAATCCAGCTCGTCCCGCGCTGTATTGCAATGCATTACGCACCGCAGGGTAAACATGATTTGTAATCAGCACCTCGTCTCCGGGACGCAGCAAAGTCTCGAATTCTCTTATTATTGAGCAAAGCCCCGACGAGGCATTTTCAACGAAACCAAGGCCGGCCTCATCGGCGTTAAGAAAGCCGGCAAGCTTCTTCCTCGAGGCAGCTGCAAGCTGCGGGTAAACATCAAGCAGGAAATTAACCGGTTCCTTCTCCAATTCCATTTCATACCTGTGCGCGGCGTCGAGCACTTCAATCGGGCAGGCACCGAAAGACCCATGATTCAAAAATGTGACGTCTTGCCTTAAATTCCACAGCCCGAGGAGATTCTTTCCAAACTTCATTTTCCCGCCTTAAACTAATTATTGCTGCCTGAGCAGTATTTTAAGAAACACCTTTTTTTGTACCTGAATTGTAACCGCTTAAAGCAGTTTTTGAGGGAAATACAGGGGTCTATCGCGAGCGAAGCAAATTGCAAAAAAAAATAAAGACGTCGCAACTAATTCTCAACGAAAAAGTTACGACGTCGTTACGTACACCCGGAGAGAGTCGAACTCCCAACCTTCTGATCCGTAGTCAGATGCTCTATCCAATTGAGCTACGGGTGCCTGAAATTTATGCTTTTGCTGCCTGCATTCTCTTTACGAAACTGGCCAGCCCGGATTTCTTGTTGGCTGCGTTGTTCTTGTGCATCACACCTTTAGCTGAAACCCTGTCAAGAACGCTCATTGCCGCAGAAAGCTTCTGCATCGCCTCATCGTAGGTTTTTGCTTCGCGCACGGCCTTGATAGCCACTTTAACAGATTTCTTATTCAGCCTGTTATACAGTCTGCGTTTCTTCGACTGCCTGATTCTCTTTAGTGCTGACTTATGATGTGCCATTCTCTTCAACATTAATAGTTATTAAAATCATTTTCTATGGCTTCAAAATTACGAATTCAACGCAACTCAATCAAGTAATTTTTATCCACATTCAAATCTAAAAGAACTGTGCTAACTTCAGCAGAGTATTAATCTCATATCATCATCAAGTTAGCTTACAAAAATACGTATTTTATGCTATACGAGTCAAGGGTAAAATCACATTTTTTCTCTTTTTTTAATTTTTTGCAGGCCGGGCATTTTCGTTTTCAGCTCCGGAGCCTGTATAAAACCCACTGCAGCGGC
>CAZIHB010000503.1:0-2108 GCA_964538535.1 uncultured Hyphomicrobiales bacterium
GGAAGGAACAGATGCGAATAAAGAAGGTAGAAGTTGAGAATTTCAAAAGCTTCAGCAAGATGTCGGCAGAGTTTGGGGCTTTCAACGTGCTAATCGGGCCGAATGCCGCCGGCAAGTCGAATTTCATCCAGGTGTTCAGGTTTCTCCGCGACATAGTCAGGCTGGGCCTGCGCAACGCTATATCGATGCAGGGCGGCGTGGAATACCTTCGGAACATCAATCTGCGCCACGAGAACAATATCTGCCGCGTGGTGCTGTGGCTCGAGTCCGACCCTCGTGAGGAAGCCGCGGGGCGCGTGGAGATCACCGACGAGATGGCCTCGATACTTCTGCGGGACAGCTCGGGGATCGTCAGCAAGGGCGACGTCATAGAGAAGCGCCTCGTGGAGATGAGCTACGAGATGAGCCTGAGCTTCGAGAACGAGGCCTGCCCGGAAATATTGTCAGACAGGGCCCGATTCCGTGTGAAGCTGCTGAGATCGCGCAACTCGGAGGAGCCGGGGCAGATATACGAGTACGGCTATAATTTCGGCCGCTCCGGCAGCAGGATATCAATCAGCTTCGAGGAAGACGTCAAATCGGAAATCAACCTTGTGAGGGGCTATCTCTGCCCCGCCTCGACAAAGAATTTCGCGGGCATGGCTGACGAAAGCGCCGAGGATGCCCTGATGATCGAGAAAGTGACACTTCCTGACCCATTCTTCGAAAGGTTTATCCGGACCCTTGGAGAAATACCGGTTTACGATTTCGACTCCAGGCTGCCGCGCAATGCCACGCAGCTTGTCGGCAAGGCAGATCTTGAGGACAGCGCGGAGAATCTGGCCATAGTGATCCGCTCGGTGCTGGGCAGCGAGGAGTCGCGCAGGAAATTCTTCAACCTGATTAACTACACGCTTCCTTTCATCGAAAATCTCGAGGTTGAAAAATTCTTCGATAAATACCTGCAGCTGATGATAAAGGAAAAATATTCAGATCAAAAATACATACCGGCCACGCTCATGTCCAGCGGGACGATATTCATCATCGCTCTCATAATTGCGATTTATTTTGAAAAGAAGCGGATCAGCATATTCGAGGAGCCTGAGCGGAGGATACACCCCTATTTGCTCTCCCGCGTCATCGAGATGATGAAGGATGCCTCGGACGATAAACAGATATTCCTGAGCACTCACAATCCCGAGATCGTGAAATACGCCGGGATAGGCAACATACTCTTCGTCTCGCGCGACGAGAAGGGATTCTCGACAATTGCCGCGCTCGAGGGGCGGGAAGATATAACGGCCTTCCTGGAAAACGAGATAGGGATAGAGGAGCTTTACGTTCAAAATTTGCTGAGGTAGCCCCGTGTCGCTGAAAAAACTATATATATTTGTTGAGGGGCAGGACGACGAGTTTTTCTTCAGGAGGATTATTGTTCCTGCGCTCAAGCCTTATTATGATGATATTGACGTGATCCAGTATGCCCAGATGAAGAAATCGAAGGTGGACCTCTTCGTGCTGAGCATCGAGACTCTGAACTTCGACTACCTCATGTTTGCCGATATAGACGAGATGGAGACGACGTTCGATAAAAAGCGCTTTATCACGGGCAAATTCCTGAACGTCAGGAAGGAAAAGCTGCTTATCGTGATCAGGGAGATAGAGAGCTGGTATCTGGCGGGGCTGAGCAACAAGAAAGCCGAGGAGTTTCACCTGGAGCCGTTCGGGAGCACGGATGACGTGACCAAGGAAGAGTTCAACCTCGTCTATCAAAGAATATTTCACTCGAGGATAGACTTCATGCAGGAGCTGATAAAATGCTATTCCATCGAGAGCGCGCGCGAGAAGAACCGGTCGTTCAACTACTTCTTCAGCAGCTGTGTGGATAAGCTGCGAGACCGCAAGAGATAAGAAATTTGTCCATTTTGGGTCATGATTTAGCTCATTTGCAGGGCACAGCATTGCCGAGCACCGGCAATTTTAATCCAGCATTTTCAATTTTTGTGACTGCTGAATCGAAATCCCGCGTGGGATATTATTTTATTTTGGTTCGTTTTATACTATTCCAATTTATTCTTTTTTTGATTAAATTAGCTGACCTGAGCGGGTGGAATCCGAATCAATTATTG
>CAZIHB010000504.1:0-2107 GCA_964538535.1 uncultured Hyphomicrobiales bacterium
ATATTGAAAGCTCCCTCCTTGAGTAATCTTATTCCCATATTTGCCAAAAGTGCGAATCAATCCTTGTGAAGGATTGTTAAATTGCATAGTCGTGGACTCAGAACCACTTTCATAGATCGGAAACCGCTATAATAATTCTTGGATTTAACACGGGGTGATTCTGGATGCGCAACTTAATTGGAGGTAGGTTGAATCCATATCTGCAACAGTATAAATGGTCGAATGTCTTCGCAATGATTCACAATTTGCGCACTGAACCCCGGATCTGCTCGGACACTTTCGATCATCGCCTGGCGGTGATTACTGGTGCCACTTCAGGAATTGGTTATGCCACTGCTGAAAAATATGCCTCGCGGGGTGCCGATCTTTTATTAATCAATCGGAATGAACAAAAATCAAGAGAGCTGTGCGCTGAGCTACGTAACAAATACAATATAGATTGCAGCTACATCGTGGCTGATTTTTCACGGCTGTCTGATATTCATTCAGCAGCAGTGGAATTATCAAAACTGGACAGGCGTATCGATGTACTCATCCACAACGCAGGTGTTTACAGCACCACCAGGATTCTTACCGCTGACCACTTGGAGTCTGTGTTTCAAACCAATTATCTGAGTACTTTCATTTTGAATTATTCCCTCATTGGAAAATTTCTTGCCCAGGGCAGCGGTCGGATCATATTTGTTAATTCAGAAGCTTACAGGTTTTCCGTTTGGGGTTTGCACCTGGACGACCTCTCATGGGAGAAACATCGATACTCGGGAATCAAGAGCTATGGGGCGGCAAAACTTGCGCAATTGCTCTCCATGCTCAAGCTAAATGAGTTCTTTACAGGAAGCGGGATCACGATCAACGCAATGCATCCCGGCAATGTGAAGACCAACAGCGGACAAAACAACGGTAAGATTTATAAATATATCAAAACACACTTCCTGGATCGAAATTCACAGCCAGTGGATTTCGCTGCTGAAGCACTTTACTACCTTGGTGTTTCTACTGAAGTGGACATGTGCTCAAGCAGGTTTTACTGCCTTACAACCGAAGAGGAACCGGCACCTCCAGCACTCGATAGAGCAGCTGCTGAAGAACTATGGAAGATCAGTATGAATATAGGTGGATTCCATGAGTGAAAACAATAAAAAGATCTTAATTGTAGGTGCTGGGATGGCCGGGCTGACAGCGGCGGCATATCTTTCTAAAGCTGGTTTCGAAGTGCAGCTGCTGGAGAAGAATGATCGAACCGGAGGCTTGTTGGGCACAATTCTCAATAACGGCTTCGCTTTTGATACGGGCCCGAGGGCATTGATTAACTCGGGCATCGTGAAGCCGGTCATGAAGGAATTGGGGATTCAATGGCAATATCTTGAGAATAAGGTCTCAATAAGTATCGAAGATCAACTGTTTCAGGTATGCTCGATCAATGATTTGCAGAAATACCAGCAGATATTGACGAAGCTTTATCCGGATAGCCAGGAAGATATACGGAAAATCATCTCTGCCGTGAAGGAGCTTTCTGAATACACAAGAGTCATTTATGAATTTGACAACCCCTACTTTGGTAATGCCTTCAGCGACAGAGAATACGTTGTCAAAAAACTGCTGCCGTGGACATTCAAATTCCTGCAAGCTTTGCGAAAATTCAACCAGTTCAAGATGCCTATGGAAGATTTTTTACACCAGCTTACCGGGAATCAATCCCTCATCGATGTACTTACCCAGCACTTCTTCAGAAATACCCCCACTTATTTTGCTCTGGGGTATTTTTATGTTTATCTGGATTATTTTTATCCGAAGGGGGGAACTGGCAAACTTAAGGATCTTCTCGCGGAGAAGGTAAGCGAATGGGGAGGGAAGATCAGGCTGAAAACACAGGCTGTTCGTGTCATTCCATCTGAGTCGAAGGTGCTTGATGCAGAAGGCAATGAATACTCCTACGACCATTTGATCTGGTCGGCGGATCTGAAGACGCTTTACCGTATTGTGGATACAACTGGCGTAAATACCCAAATCACACGCAAATGGGAATCAGAGAAAGAGAACATCCTCCTTTCCAAAGGAGCGGAGTCTGTCTTTATCATGTATCTTGGTGTCAACCGGCCGCCCGCCT
>CAZIHB010000505.1:0-2102 GCA_964538535.1 uncultured Hyphomicrobiales bacterium
CACACCCATAATGATTTCGGGATTGAGTGCCGGGGTTTACTACGTCAAAGCGGAAAACCGGATGTATAAATTTCTGAAGTATTGAAAAGAAACGCCCCCGTAAAAAAGCAGGGACACGGCGCGCCATGTCCCTTAAGCTTTGTTTTATTTGATATTTCTTCCGGAAAGGTCGGATGATCACCCGGCATGATCAGGCAGAAGCCCGGGTATTGCTTAAATAATGGGCCGTGCCGTCAGTATGGTTATTCCGGCCTCGAATTGAAGCACCTGATGCCGGACAAATCTTATTTAATCTCCGCCACGGGGATGTGAATTTCAACAATGTGCTTGCCCTCGGGGTGCATTTTCGGATCGTTCAGGTAAAGCTCGTAGAAGGGCCTGTAGTCCGGCCTGTATCCGCTTCCGGGCATCCACTCGGAGAAAATGTAATTCCACGCGTCCTCGTATTCATCGCCATTGATTGTAAATGTACCGACAGCGTACCTGCCTCCCTCGAGTCTCATCTTCGTGATTTCTCCATCGACCTCGACGGTATCCGGCACCGTGATGCAGACGCTTATGCGCAGCTGATCCTCGGGTGTTACGTCGCAGTTGTCGTGATAAATGGAAATAAGCTTAGTATCGGGAAATTTGAGCAATCCCTTTGGGCCGCCCCAGCTGCAGATTTTGCCGATCAGCTCGGCAAAAAGCGCGCTATTGCCCTTGTAGGGGCCCGTGTGGTTCACGCACGCCACCGTCATGGGGGCTATGTCGCGGATTTCTACACGGCCTGTGATCTTGTTCTCGTTCATATCATACCTCTGAAATTGTTATTATACAACGTGATTATCACGAAACAAAAATAGAGAATCCTCCCGCCAATCTCTTTTCCCCTGTTGCTGTCGGTTTGATTATTCTTGCTGATTATTCGCGGAATTTCAGCACGGGTGCTTGAAATAGGAGTAAAGTGACTTCAGCGATGTCTTGCCGAGTGTTTTATCCCTGTATAAATCCTTGATGTTCATAGCGGCGCGCGACAGTTCCTCGGTCTTTATGCCGGCCGAGCAGGAATTCCATGCCTCGAGGAATGCCGAGAGGTGGTCGGCGGCGCGTATCAGTTCGCCGTCATATGGATTGAACCTGTCCTCGTTATACTTCTCGTTCAGATCATTGATGCACGGATTTTCATTGCCTGCAGCCCCGGGGCAGGCCCGGTCGTCAGGTGTCACCTTGTTCCGGAACTCGTCAATGATGAAGTATTTCATTTCATCCCACCATGATTGCTCGAGAAGCGGGAAAATTTCCTTGTCGGCGAGTTCTCTTTCCAGGTCTTTGATCAGGGTGTCAAGCTCCGGGGAAGAGCGCTTCACGGGCGAAATAATATCGCGCGTCACGGCCTCGGGCAGATCGTGAAAGAGCCCGCCAAAGAAAGCATTGTAGAGCCTTTTGGGGCAGGCCTCGTTCTCGCGGGCGAAGAAGTAGGCAATGCAGGCCACGAGCATTGTGTGGCCAAGCACCGATGTTTGCGGCACCCTCGGTATTTGTGCCCACCGTATCTGAAAACGCATTTGCCCGCAGAGATCGACAAAGTTTGAAATAGTATGGTTGTTGAGCAGCTTTTCGATTCCCGCCAGATCCGCGAACTCATTCACCCTGTCGTAAAGGCTGGTGTGTATTCGCTTGTTCTGGTAGTTCTCGGGATTCACGTGCGTGATCAGCTCAAATTCCCAGTAGGTGACGTAGATGTGCGCCGCGTCTATTATCCTGCAGTTCAGGTCTTTTTTCCTGTCGCGCGTGTCAAAAAGGAAATCGCGAAGCTCGCCGCGAACCTCGGTGCTTTCGATTTTCGGCTCCAGCTCGGCGTAAACATACTCATTAAGCTTACGGAAGACGTCCGGGCGCATTTTTATTTCGCTGAGTATGGTTGACTTAATGTCAGAAGTGATTATCCTGCGCAGCATCTCGTAGATGCCGTCCCTGATGATGAACTGCCAGTCGATTGTTTTTCCCTCGGCCTCCTCGTACTTGCCCAGGCAGTATGCCACGAGCATCTTGTGCGCGTGCTTATCGATTTCAGCCAGGAAGAGCGGGCGCACTCTGTCGTTCCAGCGCTGGATGTAGAA
>CAZIHB010000506.1:0-2095 GCA_964538535.1 uncultured Hyphomicrobiales bacterium
ACCCTGTCTCTGCTTGAAGCGTGGATTCTTTTTGTTGATGACATAAATGCGGCCTTTGCGCTTTACTATCTTGTCATCCGGGTTTCTTCTTTTTACTGATGCTTGTACTTTCATCTTTCTATTCTCTGAATTTATATACTTATACTACTTATATCGATAGACTATTCTTCCCTTAGTCAAATCATACGGTGACAGCTCCACTGTTACTTTGTCGCCCTGCAATATCTTGATGAAGTTCATCCTCATCTTGCCCGATATGTGCGCGAGCACCTTGTGGCCATTCTCGAACCTTACTATAAATTGAGTATTGGGCAAAGTTTCTTCTATTACTCCATCCACTCTTATCAGGTCTTGCTTTGCCATATATTTCTGTTAATCCCTCAATGTTAAAATCAAAGCCTTATTATCTTCTATTATCACCGTATGCTCGAAATGCGCTGCAGGGCTGTGGTCTCTTGTGGCCACCGTCCAACCGTCCGAAAGAGTTACTATCTCCCGCCTGCCCATATGGACCATCGGTTCGATTGCCAGTGCCATTCCGGTCAGGAGCTTAATATTCGGAAAACTATTCCTGTAAAGCAACGGAGGTACAAAATTAGGAACTGCAGGTTCTTCATGCAAGTGTTTTCCTATCCCGTGCCCAACTAACTCTCTTGTCAGGGAAAACCCGACTGACTCCGCGTGGCACTGGATTGCTCGCGATATGTCGTAAAGCTTGTTGCCCGAAACCGCCTGCTCTATGCCCTTGAACAGGGCTTCTTCAGTGGTTTGGAGCAGTTTCAGTTTCTCTTCGCTTACGGCACCCACGGCACAGGTCACCGCGCTATCACCAAAATAGCCATCTAACTCGGCACCGCAGTCAAAAGATACTATTTCTCCCTCTTTGAGTTTTCTCGCTCCGGGAATTCCGTGAACCACCACATCTTCTATGCTTATGCATAGTGTGGCGGGGAATTCCACGCTTTCATCCATTTTATAGCCCTTGAATGCCGGGGTTGCCCCTTTGGAAAGAATGTAATCCTCGGCGATTTTGTCCAGCTCTTCGGTGCTGATGCCCGGTGCCACATGTTTTTGGATGAGTGAAAGAGTGTCACCGACTATCCTGCATGCCTTTTCTATTTTTCCAATCTCTTCGGCGCTCTTCACGAGGTATCTTTTGACTGGTGCGTTGTTGCTTTTCATTTTAGTATCCGCCAACCCCGGCACCGGCACGTCCCTTGATTTTACCGCTCTTCATGAAGCCGTCGTAGTGGCGCATCAGCAGGTAGGATTCTATCTGCTGCAGTGTGTCGAGTGCTACTCCGACCACGATCAGAAGGCTGGTGCCGCCAAAGAATGACGCGAACGAGCTGGTCACCGAGAAAATGTTCATAACGAAAGTTGGCAATATTGCTATTAATGCTAAAAATATGGATCCCGGAAGTGTTATTCTTGTCAGGATTCCTTCAACGTAGTCCGACGTGTGCTGGCCGGGCCTGATGCCGGGAATGAACCCGCCCTGCTTCTTCATGTTGTCGGCTATGTCCTTCGGATTGAATACGATAGCCGTGTAGAAATATGTGAAGAAGATAATCATCGTGCCATAGATGGCTGCATAGACGAACGAACGCTCGCTGAATGCTTTTGCCACCACCATCATCATCGGGCTCTCCGGGAAGAAGCTCAGTACCGTGTTCGGGATAAACATGAGCGACTGGGCGAAAATGATAGGCATCACGCCTGCAGTGTTTATTCTGAGAGGAATATACTGGGTCGTGCCGCCGTAAACTTTTCTTCCCACCTGACGTTTCGCGTATTGAACAGGTATTCTCCTGGCTCCCTGTGTGATAAGTATCACAGAGGCAATGATGCCCACGAGCAGGCAGAGAATAATAAGTTCAATTATCCAGAATCTTGCACCCGCCCAGACGAGGTTCCATTCCTGCCACATGGCGGCGGGCAGCCTTGCTATAATACCAATAAAGATAATAAGTGAAATACCGTTGCCAAGTCCGCGTTCTGTAATTTGTTCACCAAGCCACATCATAAAAATCGTGCCTGAGGCCAGCAAAAATATCGTTGAAAGAGTAAAAAGAAACGCGCTGCCCGGCACGAC
>CAZIHB010000507.1:0-2094 GCA_964538535.1 uncultured Hyphomicrobiales bacterium
AGAATACTTTTATAAACGGGAAGGATAAAATCGTTCTCGCCACAAATGCTTTCGGCATGGGAATCGACAAACCGGACATTCGGTTCGTCATTCATGCGGAAATGCCGGGTTCAATCGAGTCGTATTATCAGGAAATCGGCAGGGCAGGCAGGGACGGCATGGAGTCAATCTGCCACCTGCTTTATAACGAGCAGGATCTGAATATCCAGATGGAATTCATCAACTGGTCCAACCCTGACGAGAAGTTTTACGGCAGGCTGATGGCAATCCTCTCCGCCAGGCCGGACGAGGTCAACGCTGCAGGTCTGGAGGGACTGAAGGGCGAGCTCGTTTTCAAGAACAGGAACGATTTCCGGCTTGAAACGGCATTGAACATGCTTGACAGGTATGGAGCCATCGAGGGCGATATAGAGAAAGGAACTCTGAAACTCACAGGGGTTCATCCCGCTCAATTATTCGACGCTGAAAAGCACGAGGCCAAGATAAAGGCAGACAGGATGAGGCTGCTCGAGGTTGTGAAGTACTTCCGCACAAAGGAATGCAGGAAAAGTTTCATCTCGGAATATTTCGGATTCGAAAAGGAAAATTGCGGACATTGCGACAGGTGCGCCGCCAAATAATGTTCGAAATTGGCCGGTTACTTGTTTTGCGGCACTGCGGGCAACGTTGCAAGTTATTGAACGGCCGCGCGGAAGGGGCATAGTCTGCTTAAGTGGTTAATCATCATTGAAATACTCTTAATTTGAAAAGCTGGCATTTTTATTGTAATATAACAGGATATATTTTAGTAAATATGGAGTCTGAAATATGAGAATCATGCTAATAGATGATAACGGCGTGGCCCTTGAGATGCTAAAAGACGTTATCGAGCTTAACGGTTATGAATGCAAGTCGTATAATCATTCAGACGAGGCCCTGGAGGATTTCAGGAATAAGCCCTACGATGTGGTGATAACAGATTTCATGATGCCCAATCTGAACGGGATTGAGCTTCTTAAGGAGATTAAGAAAATCAGCCCGGAAACAATAGTGATAATATACACGGCCCTGAGAGAGGAAAATATCGAGCTCGAAGCCAATGCTGCCGGAGCCTACGACTTTTTCTACAAGCCGATCAACTGGGACAGCCTGGCCAAAGTGCTCAGCAACATTGACGAGAGACTCAACCCGAAGATGCGGCTCGGACTGTAGCCAAAAAAATATACGAGGGCAAGATGGGCACCTGGGTAGAAGATGACGATTGCAGGCCGGTGATTGTGAGAAAGGATTTTGTGGATATAATTCTGTGGCGGAAATGCCACACGGATTCGATAGTGACGTATTATGGTATGCCGGTGCTGAAGTGCCGCCTGGGCCGAAGTGCTGAGTTTTGATCTCATCATAAAAGATTTCCGCGTGTGCGTTGAGCAGCGACGGAAATTTTTTTTTGCTTATAAAAGAGGGAATTCTTTCTTTCGGCATAATATTTGGGATCGAAGTGATTGAAAGCATCGGGAAGATTCGAGCAGAGATTATGGAAAACAGTAAATTATATAAATTATAGGTATTTGAGTATAAACGTCAGGAGGGATTATGACACTTGGAAAAAAACTGATGATAACCATGGGAGTCTTAATTATAACTCTCTGGGCAGCATTGTATTGCGCGTTCCAGTTTATGGTTGTTCCGCAAAAAGAAGATATGCTGAGGTCTCAGTTGAAGGCATACTCAAGGGAGCTGCAGCTATCTTTGCCGCACATGAATGACGCGGATAAGCAGAATATGGTTGAGAAATTTGATAATGAAAATACCGATATCAGTTATATAGTGATTGTTGACAAGCAGGGCAAGGCTCTGGTTCACAGCGACAGAGGCAGGATCGGGAAGGTGTTCGAAGACGAGAACACCGTGACGGCCTCGCGCCTCGGCAGATCGTCAATGTCGAGATTCACGAGGGATAACGGGGAGGAAGTGATAGACTACTCCGCACCCTACTACGATTTGACCGGAGCTTACGTGGGAGCGGTTGAAATGGGTATGTCTTTATCCTCGATCAACGAGATGAAAAGCGCCATGCTGATTTTGTCATCTGCTCTGAGCTTATTGATATCGCTG
>CAZIHB010000508.1:0-2088 GCA_964538535.1 uncultured Hyphomicrobiales bacterium
CCCGCCAGGTGCTTAACCCGGACATGATAATCTCCGACAGGCAAATGAGAATACCGGCAATCCGGGAGTATCTTTCCACGGTCGAAAAGTTTTTGGTTGAGGAGATGAAAATCGACAGCAGCGTGAAGATCGTGCTTGGTGTCAGTGGAGGAGTGGATTCCGTGGTGCTGCTGGACATAATGTATCAGCTGGCTGTGAAATATCACTTTTCGCTGTTCGTGGCGCATTTCAATCACAATCTGCGAGGCTCCGCGAGCAACGAAGATGAGAAGTTCGTCAAGGCGCTTGCTGAAACTTATTTCCTGCCCTTCCACACATCTAACGGCAACGTGAGGCAATACTCGGTCAAGAACGGGCTCAGCATCGAGACGGCAGCGAGAGTGCTGAGATACAATTTCTTTCAGCGCACCGCACGGAACCTTGAGTCGGAATTTTTTGCCACGGCCCACACAGCCGATGATTCGGCGGAGACATTTCTTATCAACCTTCTCCGCGGAGCGGGGCTGACAGGGCTGAGCGGCATCCCGCCGAAGAGGGTGCTTGTGAAGAACGTTGAGCTTGTGAGGCCGTTAATTCATCTGATGAAATCGGATCTTATCAACTACGCAAAATTGCGCGGGCTGAAATGGCATGAAGATGAAACAAACACGCTGATGAATTACACGAGGAATAAAGTAAGGCTGGATCTTCTGCCCAAGCTTGCCGAAGATTATTCTCCGGCGGTGATTGACCTCCTGAACAGGGCCGCCAGGCTGATTCACGGAGCCGACGAGCTCGTGAACTCGGTGGTCAGGGCAAATTTCGAGCTCGTGACAGGAGAGGTAACGCCCGAATTCTTTGAATTGAAGATACCCATTCTTCACACTTTCAGCACGTTCGTGCGCGGGGAAATGTATCAGTACGGCATGATGAAGTATTTCAGGCTTCAGCCGGCCCCGCTCAAAACAATCGACAGGATCGAGGAGCTTACCGATAAGCCCACGGGATCGGTCTGTGAGATCAACAAGCACTACTACGTCCTGAAGGACAGGGACTCTTTGGTATTCGCGAGGAAGAGTGCCGCATACAAATGCTACATGCCGATCGAAAGGACGGGGGCATTCAGGATAGGGAGCTACGCTCTGGAATTGACGGAAGTGCCGAGGAAGGATGCCAAATTCAATGATGACACGGCGGTGGAATATTTTGATCTGGACATGATCCCGAAGATGTTATACTTCAGATCGCCTGAATCCGGCGACGCGTTCAACCCGCTTGGGATGGAAGGGACGATGAAGATCAGCGATTTCCTTACGAATAATAAATTGTCTCTCATCGAGAAGCAAAATGTTACGGTTCTGGCTTCGAAAACGGACATAATATGGGTGTGCGGGATGAGGATAGCCGACAAGTATAAGGTTACCCGGGCCACGAAACGAGTTCTTAAAGCGGAATTCAAAGTATTATAGCAAATAAACACAGGTTGATGGTTATTATGCAAACATATGAAATAAACGGCCTGAAATTCAAGCCATTCATCGATCGGGCGAAGATAGCCGGCGTGGTGGAATATCTCGGCAAGAAGATCAGCCAGGACTATGCTGACAAGGAGCCGCTATGTTTAGTCATCCTTAAAGGTTCAATAATATTCGCGGCCGATCTTATAAGGAGCATAGACCTGCCGGTTGAGATCGAGGCTATTCGTGCGAAGAGCTATGGCTCGTCCATGCAGAGCAGCGGCAGAGTGAACATCACGGTGAGCGACCTGAACCTGAAGGGCAGGGACGTGATTATCATAGAGGACATTGTCGATACGGGAAACACGCTCAGTGCGCTAATGGAAACCATTGAAAAAATGGAGCCCGCGTCGGTTGAAATAGTAACTTTTCTCTCCAAGCCCTCGATGAGGAAGACCGATGTGAGGGTGAAATACATCGGTGTCGAAATCCCGCCCGAGTTCGTTGTCGGCTATGGCCTTGACTATGCCGAGAAGGGGCGCCAGCTACCTGATATATATGTTTTGGACGATTCGGACGCGGAATGACACATAGCGTCCGGGATAATAAAATAGAAGTGAAAGAGGAAGAAAAATCAGAGCGGTGATGTTAC
>CAZIHB010000509.1:0-2086 GCA_964538535.1 uncultured Hyphomicrobiales bacterium
TTTTTACACAATTTTTTGAACGCAGCTGGCTTGCATATATTTTAATTGCGGGGTCATTATACCAAATACTTGGTATGCGCAATATTCCCGGCGGCCGCGCTTCTTTATAAAATCTTTATATTTCGGGGTTCATGCCTTATTTCCTGCTTATGCGCCCCACAATAGTTTTGTATCGTATAGATGTGTGATTTTTGTATCGGAATTATGATATGGCAAGGCAAAACGGCACTTTTGATAAAAAGCTCGTCCTGCGGGCAATCCGGGATTCATTCGCTAAGCTGAATCCCCGAACCCAGATAAAGAACCCCGTCATGTTCATCGTGTTCACCGGGGCAATAATAACGACTTTAATCACCATCGCGGATTTCAGCTCTTTCAACGTGCAGATCGCGTTGTGGCTTTGGTTCACGTCGCTCTTTGCCAATTTCTCGGAGGCAGTGGCAGAGGGGCGCGGCAAAGCCCAGGCAGAATCCCTGAAAAAAATGCGCAAGGATACTTATGCCAGGCTGATCTCCGGCGGCACGGAGAAAAAAATTCTCTCCACTGAGCTGAAAGTCGGCGACCTGGTGGTCTGCGAGGCCGGCGATATAATACCTTCGGACGGTGAAGTGACTGAGGGCATTGCCAGCGTGGACGAATCAGCAATCACGGGTGAATCTGCCCCGGTCATCCGCGAGAGCGGCGGCGACAGGAGTGCAGTAACCGGCGGCACCATGGTGATAAGCGACAAAATTATCATAAGAATCACTTCCGGGCAGGGCGACACGTTCCTTGACAAGATGATCTCGCTCGTTGAGGGGGCCAAAAGGCAGAAGACGCCGAACGAGATTGCCTTGACGATACTCCTCAGCGGCATGACGATAATATTCCTGCTTGCCGTCATCACGCTCAAGCCATTTGAATTATTTGCCCTTAGCGCCTCGGCCGGGAAGACTTCCGCGCTCACGGTGCCCATATTGATCTCGCTGCTCGTGTGCCTGATCCCCACGACAATCGGCGGGCTGCTCTCGGCGATCGGCATCAGCGGCATCGACAGGCTGACAAAGCGCAACGTTATTGCCAAAAGCGGAAAGGCGGTGGAAGCAGCGGGCGACGTGGACGTGCTCCTGCTCGACAAGACCGGCACTATAACGCTCGGCAACCGCATGGCCACCGAGTTCATACCTGCTCCGGGCGTGGATGAAAGGCGCCTGGCTGAAGTGGCGCAGATTTCATCCATTTCGGACGAAACACCCGAGGGCCGCTCCATAGTGATACTCGCCAAGCAAAAATTCGGAATCAGGAGCTACAAGCATGGCGCGAGCGGAGACGGCGGTCATGAGGCAGGCGGCAAAATCACTTTCGTGCCATTCACCGCGCAGACAAAGATGAGCGGAGTCGATATCGCTGAGGGCGGCAGACTGAGGGAAATACGCAAGGGGGCAGCCGAAGCCGTGAGGACTTATATAATTTCCAAGGGCGGGGCATACCCCGCTGAAGTGAACCAAATCGTGGAGGAAGTGGCCAAAGAAGGCGGCACGCCACTCGTTGTTGTGGATAATGCACGCGTGCTTGGAGTGGTCAGGCTGAAGGATGTGGTGAAGGGAGGCATCAGGGAGCGCTTCGCGCAGCTGCGCAAGATGGGTATAAAAACGGTGATGATAACAGGCGATAACCCCATGACGGCAGTGGCAATCGCTACGGAGGCAGGTGTCGATGACTTCATAGCCGAGGCCACGCCCGAGGACAAATTGAAGAGAATCAGGCAGGAGCAGGCCGACGGCAAGCTTGTTGCCATGATAGGCGACGGCACGAACGACGCGCCGGCCCTCGCGCAGGCGGATGTCGGCGTGGCAATGAATTCCGGCACTCAGGCTGCGAGGGAAGCAGGCAACATGGTTGACCTGGACAGCAATCCCACGAAACTGATTGACGTCGTGGAAATCGGCAAGCAGCTCCTTATGACGCGCGGCTCGCTGACGACTTTCAGCATAGCCAACGACGTGGCTAAGTATTTCGCCATACTGCCCGCGATATTCGGATCGGTTTACGCGGTGAACGGGGCGGGGGTGCTCTCCAAACTAAACATCATGGGGCTTGCAAGCCC
>CAZIHB010000510.1:0-2072 GCA_964538535.1 uncultured Hyphomicrobiales bacterium
TCGGGAAAGTACTTTTCCACCTTGTCGTCAAGGCTGAGCACCCCCTGCTCTTCGAGCCTCAGAAGTGCCGTTGCGACAAATGTTTTAGTTATGCTGGCCACGCGGAAAAGATCAGTCGGTTTCGGAGCCAGGCCGGCCGCCATGTCTGCCTTTCCCGATGTAATAATATAGCTCTTCCCGTCATTGTCGTCATAAACCCCGATCATGGCACCGGGCACACCGCAATTATTAACGATGGAATCGGCAAGTTTCTGTATCTGAGCTTTATTTTCGGAGAATTTATCGGCACCGGGATTGGTGCTATTATCGTCCGAAGAACAACCATAAAGGAATATTGATATTAAAAATAAAATTGCCGCGGATTCGAGTTTTATCCATTTCACGTCTGAAGACATTTTTTTGCCCATAAAATGTTATAAACTGTAAAAATAGCATATTTTTCAAAAAAAAACAGCCCGATAGCGTGATGCTGCCGGGCTTATTTTTTCTTCTTATCGAGGATCACTCTTTGATGAGTTTATCAACCACGATTTCGCCGTTCAACTCGAATTTGACGAGATAAACACCTGATGTATGAGATGTAAGGTCAAGCTTAACGTTAATGCCTTCCTTCGGTGCAAATCCTTCGAACTTCGCTACTTCTTTTCCAACCATGTCGGTCACTGTCACCTTGTAATTACCTTCTCGTTCAGGATAGAATGACAGCCTGAACAAATCCCTGCCGGGATTGGGATTGATAAACGTCTTAAGGTTGCTCCCGACCTGATCTTTAACGCCAGTAACCAGGTTGAACGTATCGCTCACCGCGTGGCAGCCATATTCGTCGGTAATCTGCACCTGATATGCACCCAGTTTATCTTCTGTGACGTTAATTGATTGAGCATTCGTGGAAATACCGGTAATCGGCGTGCCCTTGTAGTACCAGATGTATGAAGCAGCGGGAGTGCACTCCAGCGTCTTGCCTTTCTGAACAATCACCGGCTTTTCGGGATTGTCCCTCCTGACCACGATTATTTTATCGGAGGTTTTGCTGCACCCGTCTTTATTGCTGCCGGTAACCTGATATTCTCCGGGTGTTGTGACTGTTATCTTCCTCGTCGTGTCGCCTGTTGACCATTTGTAATTTGAGTACCCGAAACCTGCGCTTAGAATCATGGATTCATCACCGGCACACAATGCAAAGTAGCCGGTTGAAGAACTCACATTAATGTCCTTCAGCGGTATTGTCTTGATTATTATAGCTTTCGATTTTGCCGAGCAGCCGTCCGTGCCCGGTATCACAAGTGAATACGCACCGTCCTTCTTCACGACAATTTTCTTCGTTGTTTCGCCGTTCGACCAGTTATAGACCGGGTAGTCATTGACTGATTCAAGTAAGCAGCTGTCGCCCTCGCAAATAGTCGTGTTACCGGTAATTTTGATCTCAGGAGAGGGCAGATTGCATGTGTTCAGGCCAATTTCCCAAACTCCGCGGCCGAACGTGGCGGCCCTGAGCATATTTTTTGTGCCGTAAGAAATTTCCAGCTCGTTGACAATCACGTTGGGCATGTTGTCGCCATATTGCTGCCAGTATGCCGCTCCATAGTCGGAGAAGAAAACACCTACATCGGTTCCCACATAAATCCTGTCGGGAGAATCCTGCTGCAGCACGATGCAGTTGACAGGCACATTCGGAAGGTTGCCAGAAATATTGATAAATTCTGTGCCGTTATATTCGAATACCTTATCGCCATTTGCAAAACCGGACTTGACTATCCAGATATGTTTTGGATTTTTATAGTCAACTTCAATATAGTTTATGGCACTTGATGATGACTGGTAAATTTTTGTCCAGGTGGAGCCGCCGTCATAAGTTGCCCACACGTTAGTATAGTCGGCAGCATAGATCGTTTTAGAATCGGAGGGGGCAACGGCCATTGCCTGCAATGTAGAGCTCGAGCCGAAATTTGAAATTTTCACCCACGAGTCATAGTTCCCGAAGCCTGTAGATTTCCACACATTTTTCATGCCGACATATATAATATCCTTGTCGTTCGGATCCTGAACGAAGGGGGTGACCCAATCGCCTGTCT
>CAZIHB010000511.1:0-2069 GCA_964538535.1 uncultured Hyphomicrobiales bacterium
TAACATCTTTCATGGCGGTGACGACTTCGTTGTGTGTGATATGGATAAAAAAGTGTTGGCACGCGGATATTATAACAAGGAAGGGGAGTGGAAATTCGAAGGGGAATAGGGGAGGCTCTCGGCATTCCGGCTCAATGCGTGTTCCTCGATTACTGCGGCTGCAAAAATCACCGGGATCCCAAGGGAATCCCGACTGACATTAGCGAACGCGAATTAAACAAAACGCTCTTGCGGATGGGGGAGAGCGCAGCGTGCAAAAATTATACAGAAGCGCAACTTCAAAAATAATGCTGTTATCTCCCGCATATAATCTTCAGTGCTTCCAGGGCGGCGTAATATCCGAAAATGCCGGTGATCATCGGCAGGCTGCCCATGGGCGCGCGTGCGCGGCCGCGAGAGTAGTATTCTGCCTCTTCAGGATTTGGTGCGGTAACTGCTTTCGGGCGCTGCTCAGTGGAAAATATGCAGCGTATGCCGGACGTCACGCCTTCGCGGCGCAGCCGCTTCCTGATCTCGAACGCGAGTTTGCAGACCGAAGTCTCGGAAATATCTCCGGAGCGGATGAACGCGGGATCGCTTAGGAGTGCCGCACCCATGGACGAAACGGCGGGGATGCCGTGTTTCGCGAGAAATGAGAGCAGCTCTGCCTTGGGGCCGACAGAGTCGATGGCATCAATCGCCACGTCCGGCCGGGTGCTGAAAATTGCTTCAACCGTGTCTTTATGGCAGAAATCATCAATAATTGTAATTTTCGCATCGGGATTAATGGAAAGAATCCTCTCCTTTGCAGCGAGTGTCTTTTTTCGTCCGATGTTTGCTTCGACTGCAAAGAGCTGGCGGTTGAAATTGCTCGGTTTGATCACGTCGAAATCCACGAGGGTGAAACTGCCCACACCCGACCGGGCAAGCGATTCCACCGCGTGCGAGCCGACGGCGCCGAGTCCCGTTATTGTCACGCCGGCATTGTAAATTTTTGCCATATTGCCTGCACCGAGCAGAAGCTCTGTACGCGAGAATCTATCGTTTAAACCGCTCATTTCCCCTGCCAAATAATCATTGATGCAAAAATACGGGGATTGTGCGAGACAGGAAAAATCAAATCAGGATGGGCCCGGCATTTTTTAAAACAAAAAAGCCGTAGTCCTGAGCTATTTTCTCAAATATATCGCTGAGTTTCCCGCAATAATTTCCAGCAGCTCGGGTAGTGGAATATTTCTGATGACGGCAATTCTTTCAGCCACGAGAATGGCGCCGGCAGGCTCATTCGGGCCTGATGCGCGGCCTGTGCCTATAAATGGGGGAATATCAGGCGAATCGGTTTCAATTAATATGCTGTTCATGGGCACTGAACGAATGACGTCGGCAATCCTTTTGTTAGCGGGGTTCGTGATTGAGCATGAAAAGGAGAAGAAAACGCCGGGTATTTCTGCAAGTTGATTTACAGTGCCTTGAGCGCCCGAGAATGAATGCAGCGCGTAATTTGAGCAGCCTGAATACCTGCCAAGGAGAGGAATCAGCCTGTGCCATGCTTTTCTGCAATGAATGCTCATGGAGCGGTGCATTTCGCGTGCAATTTCAAGCTGGGCCGTGAAAGCGGATTCCTGATCTTCAAAGGATGCAGCTGCCCTCTCGAAGTCGAGTCCTGCTTCACCGATGAGAGCTTCAGGATCTGCCGCCAGCTTTCTTGCCATTGCCTCCTGCCAGTCCGCGTCGGCACGGTCGAGATACCAGGGGTGAAGTCCATAGGCGGGAATTATTTCCGGATGAGCAAGAGAAAGGGCTGCAACAGCATTCCAATCTTTCGGCGAGGTGGAGCAGCACAGGAATTTGCCAATGCCGGCAGCTTCAGCCCTCGCAAGGATTTTTTCAATTTGTCCCGAGAAGATTTCAGCCTGCAAGTGGCAATGTGCATCCATTAATGGCAGCATGAAGCCTTACCTCGGGGAAGAGTGAAGGTGAAAGTAGTTCCGGTGCCAAGCGTGCTTTGCACGCTGACGGTGCAGCCGTGTTTTTCGATAAACTGCCTGCAGAGTATCAATCCCAGACCGTTGCCTTTTTCATTGCAAGTG
>CAZIHB010000512.1:0-2066 GCA_964538535.1 uncultured Hyphomicrobiales bacterium
TTCTGATATTATCAAACTAATGATAGCCGACCACAAGGACGAGATCGGGAGGAAGCCCATCGTGGTTGATGCTGCCGAGCCGGCTCTTATCAAATCGATGCGTATGGCCGGGTTCAACGCCACGGCGGCGGAGAAAGGCTCCACCTCGGTCTATAACGGCATAATGATGGTGAAACAACTGCCGCTCTGCGTCACTCGCGATTCTACCGACATTATTCGCGAACTACAGGGCTACGTATGGAAAAGCACAAAAGAAGGTTCGATCACTGACGAGCCGGTCAAGTTTGAGGATCACTCCCTCGATGCCTTTCGCTATGCCGTCCAGACCTACGGCAAGAAGCACTGGCTGCGAAGGCTGGCGTCCACAATGGGGGGAGCGCCGAGACAAGAACGCACAATAAGAAAAAGAGATGTTTTTCAAGGATATTAATATAGGTGCATTATGAGAGAATCGCTTATCGGAACAGCAGCATCACGTGCTGAATCATTGTTCCAGACCTACTATCAGCTACTGCCAAACCCTAACATACTATTTGCCAGGTATGGAAATCGGGCGGCAACATTAAACACAATTAAAGACGACCCCCACGTTGCCGCCTGCATACAATCACGGAAAGCTGGGGTTATGGCATTGGAACGTGAGGTCATCACAAAAGAGGGAGTCAGCGACGCCATTTTGAATTTCGTTAATAATATAATCGACGGGATTGGCATTAAACATGTCATCAGCGAGATATTAAACGCGCCACTCTACGGCTTCCAACCGATGGAAATTTACTACACCGAGGAATACTTTGACGACAATGTAATATTTATGCCCACGGCACTCGTGGCAAAACCTGCCGAGTGGTTCGCCTACGACTCGTTCAACATCCTGCGTCTGAAAACGATAAACAACCCGGACGGCAAGCTGCTCCCGCCAATGAAATTTATCATCGTCCAGCACGAGGCCACGTACAATAACCCATATGGCGAGGCCATACTCTCACGCTGCCTCTGGCCGACTATATTCAAAAAAGGCGGTATGACTTTCTGGGTGCAATTCCTCGAAAAATTTGCAATGCCTCATTTTATCGGGAAAACTTCGGCAGCAAGAGATACTGATGATTATGATGCATTTTTAAATCTGCTGGACGAATTGAAACAGGATGGTTCTGCTGTTATAGGTGATGATGAGGAAATTGAAGTAAAAGAGGGTGCAGCGCCTACCCAGGGACTGGTGTATTCTGACCTTATCAACCTCTGCAATGCTGAAATATCAAAGGCATTCCTTAGTCAGACCCTGACCACAGAACTATCAGGGAACACCGGAAGCTATGCTGCGAGCAAAACTCACGCTTCCGTACTCCAGACAATCATCGATGCCGATAAACTTCTCGTTGAAAATGCTATCAACCAGTTGATCAGCTGGGCTGTTGAAATAAACTTCGGCAAAGAGCAGCCTGTCCCGACGTTCACAATGTACCCGAAAGAGGATGTTGATCAGGGACGTGCCGATTTCACTAAAACATTATCGGACACGAAGCAGCTCGCGTTTACGCAGGAATACTTCATTAACAACTTCGGGTTTAAGCCTGAGGAGTTCAAGATCATCGAACCCGCTCAGCCGTCAGCAATGGAAGCACCCCAATCAGCGCCGGCCGGATTCTCCGAACACTCCGACGGCAGGAATGACCTGACGAGAAGCCAGATCATTATTGATACGTTCGGGGATCGCGCCATAAAGGAAGGGATCACCACCTTCAGCAAGATATTGCCAATTCTAACTGACTTTCTCGACGGACAAACGGACTTCACAACAGCCTCTGATACTTTGAGCAGCCTGTTGCCAAAGATGGACACAAAAGAGCTCGAAAGAAAGTTGACGAACCTGCTCTTCATGAGCGACGTAATAGGTCGTTTGTCTGTTCAGGCGGAGTGCCAAAATGGATGATAAAACCATAAAAGCCCTTATTTTCTGCTTCGATAAATCGCCGGAAGAGGCAGTTTCATACCTCGAATCCCAAGGAATTAAACTAACCTGGGATTGGCGAGAAGCACTCGACGCCATCAAAGCACACTGCTTC
>CAZIHB010000513.1:0-2060 GCA_964538535.1 uncultured Hyphomicrobiales bacterium
TCCAGGCGCCGCCAAGATAAAGTGATGAATTTGCGAGTTTAAGCTCCGCACCGGAAGTGATCGTCAAATCCCCGCGAATGGCCATATCGTCTGACGGCTGCACGGCACCGCTGCCTGTGATCAGTACATTCGCGAAAGGATTAGCCAGAGTGTCCCGGGATGATATGCCGGTTGTAAACGTGGCTACAGGCGATCTGAAAATGACAGTGGATGCGCCCGGAATGAAGCTTCCCGAGTTGTTTTTCCAGTTGCCCTGCACTTCGAGGTTAAACCCGTTAGCCGCGAAAATGGCATTGTTATCAATTGTCAGGTCTTTATAAACGATATAAAGTGGATTTCCTCCATCGCTGAGCTGCTTCGAGGCTGCCCCATCGAGCGTCAGGTTGTAATAATTCAGAAAGCATACCGAATCGGCAGGCGACATTGGCCTGCATGGTATGTTCTGAGTGTTGTCGGAGCTGTTGAACACAACAGTCGAGCCGTCTGTCAAAAACCTGTAGTTGTTTGATGTAAAATTGAGGGAGGAAATGTCAAGACTGTTTGAAATCCTTATCTGCCCCTGATCTTTGAAAATGATATTACCTGACCTCGCGGATCCGGAAATTTTAAGGTTATAATAGAGATTTACTCCCGGTATCGATAGCGAGCTTGGAATGCTGATGTTTCCGGTGCCATCGAAATTAATCGTTCCTGCCGTGAAGGACGGCGCATCATAATTTTCCGGGAAAGTGTTTCTGATGATCAGCTCACTCTGGTTGCGCATAACCATCTTTCTTCCTGAGCTGATTCCATGGATTGAGTAAGCACCGAGATCCAGCTTGCCATTATTGATAACGAGAGAATCCGATATAGTAAAGGGTTTATCAAGGTACAACACTTTTTCGGCAGCTTTATCCACCATTATACAGCTTGCATCCGTCGGCAAAGCTGAACCGGTGAACTGGTCATTCGGCCCATCATAAACATAGATGGCATTTTTGCTGAATTTCCGTACAGTCGTGCGTGCTGCTCCTGCAGCCGCCGGCGCGTTGATAATTCCATTGTCATTCCCGATATGCAACGTAGCCTTGTCTTCAATGCTTAATGTATCGCCCGTTATGAAGTTGTTGCCTATAATTTTCAGAACGCCCGGCTTCCTCGATTCCGTGCCGTTTTCTACGGATACGATATTTGCCGGGGCAGCGGCTCCCGAGAATTCTACGGTATGATTCTGGATCCTGACTCTGTCGGATCGCTTGTTTGGTATTGTTGTGGAGGGCGGGCCGTCAAAATTTACTTTCGACCACGTTGAAGGATTGTTGTAGTCGCCGTCAGCCCTCGCGAAATATGTCGCGCGGGCCGCATCTTCCTCGCCGATTGTCCAATCACCGGCTATGTCGTCAACCTGCTGTGAATAAAACAGCTTGGCATTGAAATCCACAACATCGTCCGATTCTCCGGGATTAATCCTCCAGTAGCCCGTGGGGTCATTCCATGCCGGGGCATACTCAAGCACGGAGTAGCTGCCCTCGTTGCCTTGCACTTCGCTTGAGCTGTAATAAAAAAGAAGTGTGGCTCCCTTTGAATTTATTGTTATATTTTTCTTCTGAACTGCCCAGTATTTTGTCAGGGATATATTCGACCTCTCCACCGCGGGATGTTCTTGCGGTACAACTTTTACTTTTATTTCAGCATTCGCCCCGATTATTGCCCCGCCGCTTTCTATCGAGATAATTCCCGGTGTAAATACTCCCGGCGTCGTCACGGGAAATGTGATTTCCATCGGCATGGCGGTAGATTGCGCAATCTGCCTTATCAGATTTGCACCGGCAAGAGGGTCGGTGCCGCTGCCCGAGTTGACGATGGCTTTGGAAAGGCCGAATGACAGAACGTCTGTTGTCAGGCCGTCATCAGAATATATGTTACCGCCCGGCCCGATTGTTAAATCGTTTGACTGCATATCGACAAGCGTGTTTGATATTATTTTCATCTTCCCGTTTATCGTTATTGGAGTCTTGAGCACGAGCTTTTCGCTGCTTTTATTCACTGCAAAATTGTTGAACACCGACTCAGTCCCCGTA
>CAZIHB010000514.1:0-2059 GCA_964538535.1 uncultured Hyphomicrobiales bacterium
GCCTGTGATATGTTATGGCGAATCGGTGCGCCTCGTCGCGAAGCTACTGGATCAGCTTCAGGCTGCTCGATGTGCGGGGAAGCATCTGCGGCTCACTCTCGCCCGGGAAGAACACTTCTTCCAGCCTTTTTGCAAGGCCGATCACAACAAGTTTGTCCTCGATGCCAAGATCTTTCAGCACGGCGTAAGCGCTCGAGAGCTGCCCCTTCCCGCCATCTATGATCACAAGGTCCGGCAGAGTCTGTTTCTCCTCGATAAGGCGCGAATATCTTCGCCTTACAACTTCCTGCATGGTTGCAAAATCATCATTCTGGTGCACGGTCTGTATCTTGAATTTCCTGTAGTCCGACTTTTTGGGCCTGCCATCCTCGAAGACGACGAGCGACGAAACAAGCTCGCTGCCCTGGATGTGCGAGTTGTCGAAGCACTCGATCCTGCGCGGCGGCCTTTTCATGCCGAGGTCCCGCTCGAGCGATAGCACTGCCCTCGGCACTGCCTGCTCGCGCTTCTCGATGGCAAGCAGGTACTCCTTCAGCGCATACTCGGCGTTCGTGGATGCCATTTCAACAAGCTTTTTCTTGTCGCCAATCTGGGGAATGAAAATTGACACTCCCTTGCCCCTCAGCCCCGAGAGCCAGCCCATCAGATATTCCGTGTCGTCGGGTTCGCATGGCAGGTATATTTCCCTCGGGACGAAATCCCCCTCGAGATACCACGTTTCCACTGTCCTTTGTATAATTTTATCATCTCCCGTGCCAAGCGCGTTCTTTATGATAAAATGACGCTTTCCCGTCATCTTGCCATCCCGTATTTTGAAAACGAAGGCACAGGCCGTGTCATCCTGCCTGGCAAGGCCGAAGACGTCCCTGTCAACAAGGTCAGTGCTTACTATTTTCTGCTTCGACGTGTATTCTTTCAATATCATCAGCCTGTTGCGCACTTTCGCCGCCGCTTCGAATTTCATTTCTTCAGCAAGCCCTGCCATCACGAGCTCGAGCTTCTTCTCGAGCTCCCTAGTTTTCCCCAGCAGCACCTGCACGGCATTGGCCACGTTCTCCGAGTATTCCTCGCGCGAGATGTACCCCTCGCATGGCCCCTCGCATTTGTTGATGTGATAATCGAGGCATACTTTGTGCTTTCCGGCTGCTATTGTCTCGGATGTTATATAAAGATCGCAGCTTCTCAGCTGAAAGACTGCGCGCAGGGTGTGCATGATCTGCTTCATGTTGTGCACCTCCGTGAAGGGGCCGTAGTACTTCGAGCCGTCGCGCACGATATGCCTCGTCACGAACAGCCGCGGATAAGGTTCGTTCGTGACACGCACGTAAGGGTAGGTCTTATCATCTTTCAGCAGCACGTTATAGCGCGGTTTGTGCTTTTTGATAAGCGTGTCTTCAAGAATCAGTGCCTCTGCCTCCGAATCAACCACGATATAGTCCAGGTCGGCAATTTTAGCCACCAGGGCCTTAGTCTTTGCATCCATGGGGCGGTTCGCGCGGAAATAGGAACGTACCCTGTTTCTCAGGGCTTTTGCCTTCCCGACGTAGATGATCCGGCCGTCTTTGTCCTTGTAAATGTAAACACCGGGCTTCAGAGGAAGCTGCCTTACTTTCGCGGAAAGCTCCCGATTCACGGGATTTTCCTCTACTTCAAAATCGAAGTCTTCGGAAATATCAACGTTCGCAGCTCCGCTGCCGCCCTGCGAAAGAGCATCCCCGGCCCCGGTGTCAGCGGGGCTGTTTGAATCGGCCCGTTTATTTTCCTGCCTGTCTATTTCATTCTCGTCGCTCATTTGCCTGAACCATTATCGAAACTCAAACCCAATATAAATATATCAAAACTTTTTAAAACAGTCGTTTTGAAACTTACCGCCATGATTTCAATTATACTCAGAATAAGCCATTCAATAATTTTTTTTAACAGCTGATAATCTGCGCGTCTAAGTCATTGATTCTGTTGCCCGATAAATTGTGCTATCAGTTTAAGTTGGATTTAAGTAATTTTACTTATTATTATTATTGATAAATATCCGTTTATTTCGGTATTGTGAGTTGTTTCG